>JANMTJ010000134.1:0-5576 GCA_031390295.1 Oleiharenicola sp. | reverse complement strand
GACTCCGTAAAATCGACTATTCGCAACTCATTGTTCGGACCCGTGCCGACTTTCACCGTCCGTGTCCACGGGAAGGCGCCGAGCTGCCGGAGGTTGTCATCGTCGCCATTGAGCACAATCCAGCCGTTGCGCGGAACGATGCGCGCGAGATGGAGAAAGGTCCGCTGCACATCCGCCAGGTCGCGGAAGATATCGGCGTGATCGAACTCCAGGTTGTTCAGCACCGCGATGTGCGGGGCATAGTGGATGAACTTGCTGCGCTTGTCGAAAAACGCGCTGTCGTATTCGTCGCCCTCGATGACGAACGGATCGGCCGTCTGACCGAGATGGTTGCCCGTCGGCGGATCCTGCGGGACGCCGCCGATGAGATAGCCGGGATCGCGGCCGTTCTCGCGGAACAGAAAAGCCGTGATCGCCGTGGTGGTCGTTTTGCCGTGGGTGCCGGCGATGACGATGTTGCGACGGCCCTTGAGGACGAAGTCGGACAACAGCGCCGGCAGGGAAGTAAACGCGATGACGCGGGTGTCGAGCAGCCACTCGATCTCGGGGTTGCCGCGTGACAGGGCGTTGCCGATGACGACGAGGTCGGGCTTCAGTTTCTCCAGCCGCGCCGGGTCATAGCCTTCGTGGAGCGTGATTCCGGCCTCGGCCAGCACAGTGCTCATGGGCGGGTAAATCCCGGCGTCGGCCCCGAGCACGTCATGCCCGGCCGCCCGCGCCAGCAGGGCGGCGTTGCCCATCGCCGTGCCGCATATGCCCATGAAGTAGATTTTCATCGTTCGCTCCCAACCACTAATGGACACTAACGGACACTAATAAACCAAGAACTTACGCAGCTGGGCGGTCCCGCCTCGCCGCCGGGACGGTTCCGGCTGGATGACACACGGGATGCACACGTTTGCTTGCAGCGGCCTGCAATGGCCCCTACATGACCTCACATGGCTCGCACCCCATCCCCACGCCTCGACAAAACGGGCATCGTGCAGATCGCGGCCAGTCTCGGCGTTTCCCCCTCGACGGTCTCCCGCGCCCTGCGGCGGGAAACGGCGCACTTGGTGCGGGCCGACCGCCGCAAGCAGATCATGGACCTCGCGGAGAAGCAGCACTTCTCCCCCAACCCCGGGGCCCGCATGCTCCGCAAGGGCATCAACGCCACGCTCACGGTCGTCGTGCCCCTGGACGAAAATATTTTCTTTTCGGAATATTACGGCCGGTTCCTGGCCGGCACCCTGCACGCCGCCGCCGCCCGGGGCTGGGGGGTGCATATCTCCACCATGCGCCGGGGTGAGGGCACGAGCTTTCGGGAGGCGATGCAGCAGCTCAGCCTGGACTCCTCCGGCATCATCTACCTCGCCGAGCCGCTCAGCAGCCTGGAGATCGAGGAACTGAAGGGTTTCCGGCGGCCTTTCGTCCTGACCAAGTCCACGCTGCCCGAAAATACCAACGTCCGCGAGCTCGGGGTGCCGGTGGTCGGGGTGGACAACCTCTCCGGCGCCCGCTCCGTCGCCAGCCTGCTCCTCCAACTGGGCCACCGGCGCATCGGACTGCTGCTCGGTCCCGACGGCTCCCGCGACGCGCACGAACGCAAGCAGGGTTATCTGGAGATGCTCCAGAAGGCCGGCGCCGTCCCCCGCCCGGAATGGATCTACAGCGGGACCTTCAGCGCCGAGACCGGCCGCACGGGCATCGCGCGGATCCTGCAATGCAGCGAACGGCCGACGGCGATTTGCTGCGCCAACGATGAAATCGCCTTTGGGGCGGTGCATGCGGCCCACCTCGCCGGGGTGCGCTGCCCCGAGGATATCTCGATCGTCGGATTTGACGACGGCTTCTGGGCCACGGCGTGCCAGCCGGCCCTCACCACGATCCGTCAGCCGCTGGCCGACCTGGCCGAGCGAGCGGTCGGCCTCATCGTGGAAGCAGCCAATGATCCCGCTCGCTCCCGCCGGGTGGTCTCGGATGACATGCCGGCGCCCATGATGATCCGCGAGTCGACCCGTCCCTTCCGGGCGCCCGAGCGCAAGTAGGTAGGCCCGAGCAACAAGGGCATCCAGGGTGTTATTGCAAATGTTTGCACCGTTTGGTTAAGGCCAGATGATGAAACCGCGCCTATCGGGCAGGTGTTCACCCCACTTGACATAAAGTCATTCTGTAGAGCTAAAACAGCCCGATCACTATTACCCGGGTTGCTTCCCAGTGATCGAGCAACGCTTTTTTTGGGCTTGTAATGCAAACGTTGTCATTACAAGTTCAACCAACCCCCGCTGACGCTGCAACGCCTCGGCACCCACCACACCCCGCACCGGACAGAAATGCTTCTGGGCAAATCATCCCTCGCTTTCGCACCATTGCCGCTTCGCGCCGCCCTTATCGCGTCGCTTGTGCTGGGCGCGACCCTGCCCATCACGGTCGCAGCCGCCGAGCCCCAGCCGCCGATGGTGCTGAGTCCCGACGATCACCGGCTGCTCGATGAGATCGAGCACACCGGTTTCCGGTTTTTCGCCGAACAGGCTCATCCCCGCACCGGCCTGATCCGGGACCGCGCCCGGGCCGACGGCTCCGCCAGCACGGGCAAGGCGAGCATCGCGGCGTCGGGCTTCGCGCTCAACGCTTGGGTGATCGCCACCGAGCGGGGCTGGGTGACCCGGCCCGAGGCGTTGACCCGCCTGCGCTCCATGCTGCGTTTTCTCGTTTCCGAGGCGCCGCGTCAGCACGGCTTCTTCTATCATTTCATGGAGATGGACACCGGCGCCCGGGCCTGGAAGTGCGAACTGTCCTCCATTGACTCCAGCCTGTTCTACGCCGGGGCGATCGTGGCGCGCGAGTATTTTGCCGATCCGGAGATCACCTCGCTGGTGAACCAACTGCTGGGTGACATCGACTGGAATTGGTTCCGCAACGGCGGCCGGCTCGTGGCGCTGAGCTGGCATGATGAAAGCGGGTTCTCCCGCTACCGCTGGAACAAGTATTCCGAGCATGTGCTGATGAGCTTCCTGGCCCTGGGCACCTCGCCGCATCCGGTCGAGGCGGCCTACTGGCAGAGCTGGCAGCGCAGCCCCGTCGGCCGCTATCATGACTATGTCTACCTGCAGGAGCCGCCACTCTTCATCAACCAGTTCCCCCAGGCCTTCGTGGACCTGCGCGACCGCCGCGACGCCTTTGCCGACTATTTTCACAACACCCGGCTGGCCACGCTGGCCCAGCGCCAGTTCAGCCTGGATCTCCGCGCCGAATTTCCCGCCTGGAGCGAGAATCTGTGGGGCCTGACCGCCTCCGACTCCGCCACGGGCTACAAGGCGTGGGGTGGCCCGCCGCGGACCCTGCGTTACAACGCGCTGGATGGCACGATTGTGCCCTGCGCCGCGGCGGGCTCCCTGCCCTTTGCCCCCCGGGAAACTCTCGCCGTGCTCCACCACATGCGCACGGCCTACGGTGACCGCATCTGGAAACGTTATGGCTTCGTCGATGCCTTCAATCCGCACAACCGCTGGGTGAACCCCGACGTGATCGGCATCGATCTCGGCATCTCCGTGACGCAGGCCGAGAATGTCCGGACGGGTCTGATCACGCGGCTCTTCATGCAGTCCCCCGAGGCCAAGCTCGCGCTGGCCAAGGCCGGATTCCTTTCCACCGCGCGAAACCTTGATCCGGACCAGCAAAAGCAGGTTCTCGCCCGCGCCACGGCCGCGTGGCGCTCCCTGCAGACGCAACCGGCCGAGGCCGGGTTGCAACTCACCGCCCTGATCGCCGCCCATCTGCTGGGCCTGATTTCCGCCAGCGATCTGCTCGCCACGGCTCGCGCGCAGCTCGCGACGGGCACCCACGTGGGAAGCGCCCAATACGCCGCCGCGCTCATCACCCTGCGCCAGACCGTTCCCTCCCTCAAGGCCGAGGCTACCATCCTGCTCGACAGTTTCGCCTGGAAAAATCTCCCCTCGTCCGCCCCCGAACTGGGTGCCGCATCTCGGCTCACGGTCTTTCTGCAGATCGGCGCGGGTGTCCGGCCGGCCGCCGCTTGGAACAACCTCACCCGGTCGACCCGGTCGCTCGGGCCCGTCCAGGTGCTCGCCCCCGCCGATGTTGCCGGCGCCTTGCTGCCCGGCCTCTGGCTGGACGAACGTGCCATCCTCCCCGGCGCCTCGGCCGCCCAACTCGCCTACGCCAGCCTGACCGGACAAAACGTCCCTGAGAGCCCCCTGCTCCCGGTCCTGCAACTCGACCAGTTTCCCCGCGAAACCTTCCCTCTCCCCGCCGGTCAGCCCGCCACGCCCGAGGCGGCCGCCGCCTGCGTCATCACCGCCGCCAATCTGCTGGGGCAGGATGCCATCCGGCGGGCCTTCCAGCAGGATCCGCTCGTGCAGGCCGGCCGGGCCGCCATCGCCGAATTCGGCGAGGCCGCCTTCGGCGCCAACACCTCGATCATCGCCCAACGCGAACTTTCCGGGGATAAACCCCTGCCGCCCCCCCGCCTCGCCCTCGCCGTCTCCCACACCCTGCCGCGCGAACAGTGGAACTGGCAGACCGTGGCGGGATTGGAGTACCGGGATTCCGAGGCCGACATCCGCCCCGGCGACGCCCCGCTCGAATTCCGCTTCGCCGTCACCTGGGACCAATCCGCGCTGCATTTTCACGCCGAGGTCACGGATGCCCCGGCCGGCTACACCCTGCCCAAGAAGTTCAACCGGATCGTCGAGCTGTTCATCGACCGGGATGGTGACGGCCTCATCTGGGCCGGCCCGAAGGATTACCAGTTCACCTACCGCGTCGGGGTCGGCGCCAAGGAGCATTTCCATAACGCACCCAGCAAGGCGCGGATCAAGACGAGTCCCCACGGCTACACCATCGAAGCCACGATCCCCTGGAAGAGCCTCACCCTCACCCCGAAGCCCGGCCTGGAATTCGGCCTGAGCCCGGCCGCCATTGCCGAAGGCACCCGGGAGTGGGAAGCCATGACCAAGCTCAACTGGTCCTACTTCCCCCTGCG
Source organism: Oleiharenicola sp. (assembly GCA_031390295.1). Taxonomy (GTDB): domain Bacteria; phylum Verrucomicrobiota; class Verrucomicrobiia; order Opitutales; family Opitutaceae; genus Lacunisphaera. The sequence continues at coordinate 592 of JANMTJ010000134.1, read as the reverse complement.
CGCCGGGGAATACCGGCTCGGCCGCGTCCGCCTGCAGTAAACCAACCGCCCTGCCCTTCACCGCCCCATAACCAAACCCTCGCTTTAGTGTAGTTATCCCTAAATCCAAGAAGTCTATGAACACCATGACACTGACATACAGTCGAAATAGATCCGCGCTGGCATTCCTGCTGGCGCTGGGCCTCCTGGCCCCGCTACCTGCCCAGACCGTCGCCACCCCACCGGCCGAACCGGCGGAAAGAACGTTCGTGCTGGAAACCTTCAGCGTGAACGTCGAGAAGGACAACGGCTACACGGCCGTCGATTCCCTCGCCGGTGGTCGTCAGGCTGCCCCCATCCGGGTGACCCCGGCCCCCATGTCATCGTTGACGGCGGCCTTCCTCAACGATCTGGCGATTACGAACGTGCAGGACGCCCTCAAGTGGTCGCTCAACACCGTTCCGACCTCGGACCGCAACGGTTTCAGCGGCGGCACGGCCGGCTCCGTGTTCAACTTCTGGTCGATCAGCTCCCGCGGCGGCCAGAGCGTGCAGGGCGGCAATCCGCCGACGAAGAATTACTTCCCGCTCTTCGTGATCGCGGACACCTACAA
>JANMTJ010000123.1:0-10944 GCA_031390295.1 Oleiharenicola sp. | reverse complement strand
CGATGCCAACGGCGGGCTGTTCGAACCGCTCCTCACCGAACAGGACGCGATCCTCTCCGACGAGTTGAACCACGCGTCGATCATCGACGGGGTGCGGCTGTGCAAGGCGCAGCGTTATCGTTACAAGAACAACGACCTCGCCGATCTGGAGGCAAGGCTGCAGGAGGCCGATGCCGCCAAGGCCCGGTTCAAGCTCATCGCCACCGACGGCGTCTTCTCCATGGATGGCACCATTGCCAACCTGAAGGGCATCTGCGACCTCGCGGACAAATACCAGGCGCTGGTGATGGTGGACGACAGCCACGCGGTGGGTTTCATGGGCCCGACCGGCCGTGGATCGCACGAGTACTGCGGGGTCATGGACCGCGTCGATGTTTTCACGGGCACACTGGGCAAGGCCCTCGGCGGGGCCAGCGGCGGCTACACCTCGGGGCGCAAGGAGATCATTGACCTGCTCCGCCAGCGATCCCGGCCCTACCTGTTCTCCAACACCATTCCTCCCGCCATCGCCGGGGCGACACTCAAGTGCCTGGAACTTCTCTCCGCCTCCACCGCACTCCGTGACAAGCTCCACGAAAACACCCGGTACTTCCGGGCCGGGCTGACCAAGGCGGGGCTCAATATCCGGCCCGGCACCCATCCCATCGTGCCGATCATGTTGGGCGACGCTGTGCTGGCCCAAAAGGTCTCCGCCCGTCTGCTGGAGAAGGGCATCTACGCCATCGGCTTCTTTTTCCCCGTCGTCCCGCAGGGGCAGGCCCGCATCCGCACGCAGGTGTCCGCAGCACACAGCCGGGAGGACCTGACCTTTGCGATTGAGGTCTTTGCGGAAATGAAACAAGAATTCGGCTTCTGAGATGCCCAAGCCCGCCCAGCTCCAGAAACTCAAGGCCGCCGCCAAGGCCGCCGCGGGTCACGCCTACGCCCCTTATTCCAAGTTTCGGGTCGGGGCCGCGGTGCTCACCGGCTCCGGGAAAATCTTCAGCGGCTGCAACGTCGAGAACGCCTCCTACGGCCTGTGCAACTGCGCCGAGCGCACCGCCATCTTCAGCGCCGTGGCCGCCGGCGAACGAAAGCTGAAATGCGTCGTGGTTTTCACCCCGACCCGGAACGCCACCGCACCCTGCGGCGCTTGCCGGCAGGTCATCTTCGAGTTCGGTCCGGCGGTCCGCATCGTCTCCATCTGCTCCGGCCGCGATCAGATCGACGGCTCCATCCGATCCCTGCTGCCCGCCGCCTTCGGTCCGGCCGACCTGGCCTAGAGCGAGTCCGTGAATTTCCTCAATTCCTCGCCGTAACGCGGGCCGGCGAAATCCGCCAGGCCGGCATGCGGGCCACCCTCGACGAAGAGCTTTGCCTTCCGCGCCGTGATTGCCTCGTAAAGTTTTTGTCCATGCCAGAACGGAATCGTGTCGTCCGCTGTGCCGTGAATCACCATGACCGGGCAGCGCAACTGCGGCGCCTTGCGGAGGTTCATGAACTTGTCACCGGGTAACAACGGGATGCCGGTCAGCACCCGGTAGGCGCTGACGAATGGACCCTGCAGCACGAGACCCGCCACCGGCTGACGCAAGGCGAGTTCCACGGCGGGCCCGCTGCCGAGTGAGTAACCGAAGGGAATGATCCGGTCCGCCGGCAGTCCGAGCTTGGTCCGCATGTAATCGTAGGCGAGTTCGGTATCGGTGCAGACATTGGCCTCGTCGGGTTTGCCACCGCTGCGTCCGTAATTCCGGTAATCGATCGCCAAGACCGCGTAGCCCGCGGCCACGAGCTGCGGGATATAATCCCCGACGCTGCCCAATTCCTCATAGTTGCCATGCAGGTAAAGCAGGGTGTATTTCGCCTGCGGGTTCGGCCAGTGCCGCGCCGCGATTATCACCCCGTCAGGGGCGGTTAGCTGGATATAGTCCGGCCCCCATTCATATTTCACGGGGGGCCGTGGAAAGATCATCGTCTGCGACATGAAGTGTGCGCCGATGGCCACCACAACATACACTCCCCCCAGCAAGATCAGAATGCGGCCGAAGCTGAAAAGAAGGTCGGTCATTTTTGGCATGTCATCCCGGATTCTTGGTTTCGCTCAGAAGTACTGGTCGGGAATCTACCGGCCCGTCAGCAAATCCCGCACGGTTGTCACCGCCTGGTCGCGCGCCACCTCTCGCTCGGAGCGATCAGTCAGGTTGCGGATCTTGACGACGTCCTTGGCCAGTTCGTCGCCTCCATAAATAATGGCCAGCTTGGCGCCGGAATCTGACGCCGCCTTGAACTGCTTGCCCATGGCCGTTTCCTTGAACGGATACTCGACCTTGATGCCGCCGGCGCGCAGGGCGTGGATGTCGGCAAAGGCCGCTTTCCTCTCCGCGTCGCCACCGATCACCGCATAGACATCGGGCGCCGTCACGTAGGCCGGGGCCAGGCCCCGCTGCTCCAATAGCAGGCCGGTCGTGACGTCCCCGATGGCAAAGCCCACGGCGGGCAGGTCGGGACCACCGAGTTTCTTGATAAGATCGTTGTAACGTCCTCCGCCGGCCAGCGCCCGCAGGTCGCCTTTCCGGTCAAAGGCCTCGAAGACAAACCCCGTGTAGTAGGCCAGTCCGCGGACGACGCTGAGGTCAACCTCGATGAAATCGGAGAGACCCATGGCGGAGATTCCGTCCAGCACCTTGCGCCAGTCAGCCAGTCGGGCGGACAGCTTGTCCAACTTGAAGGGAGCCAGGGCGGCCTCCAATTCGGTGAGACCCTTGACCTTCAGGAAGGCGAGCACCTTGTCCTTCCGCTCCGCCGGGATAGCGCCATGCCCCTCGGCATAGCCCTTGAAGGCATCGTCCCCCATCTTCTCGTAGCGGTCGATCACCGTGAGGAGTGCCCGTGACTGGACATCGGTGAAGCCGAGGGCCTCAAGATAGAAGAACCACAGGTCACGGTCGCTGAGCCGGACATAGAAATCATCCTTGGTCAGGCCGAACCCCGCCAGACATTGGATGAGCAGGGTGATCAGCTCAACCTCGGCCTCCGGACCGGCCTCGCCGAAGATATCGGCATTGAACTGGTGGAAGGCGCGCAGCCGGCCTTTCTGGGCACGTTCATAGCGGTAAAACTCGGCGATGCTGAACCACTTGATCGGTCGCTTGAGGGCGCCAGCCCTGGCGCCGACCATCCGGCAGACCGTCGGGGTCATTTCCGGCCGCAACGAGACCTCGCGGTCACCCTTGTCCTTGAAGCTGAACAACTGAGACTCGATTTCGTCACCCGACTTGGCCTTGTAGAGCTCGAGCGGCTCGAGGACGGGCGCGTCGTACTCCTGAAAGCCAAAAGCCGAGGCATTCTGCCGCCACACGCGGAAAATATGCTGACGGCGGGAAAAATCCTCCGGGTAGAAATCCCGGAAGCCGGGAAGCGACTGGAAACCGGCCATGCCTCGCTGCGACTGGGCGCGCGCTCAGGCCGAGGCCGGCGGCGGGTTGCTGCGCAATTTGTCGAGACTCAGCTGCTTGATCTTCTGCTTGAGAATCTTGCCCGACTTGAACTTCACCACCGCCCGCTCGGGAATGACCACCTCGGTCTCGGGCTTGTTGGGGTTGCGGCCGACCCGGGCCTTTCGGACCTGAACCTCCAGGACGCCGAAGTTGCGCAACTCGACGTTGCGACCCGCTGCTAGTGCATCCATCACGATATCAAGGGTCATCTGCACCGTATCTTGGATTTGTTTCTGGGGAAACCCGGTCTTCTCGTAGATTTCCAGCACGATCTCGCGTTTGGTCAGGTTGGTCGACATGGCTTGGCGGGGGTTAAAATTAAACCGTGGAAGTTACAGGCACAAATAATTCACTACCCAGTGCTTGCGTCAACCGCAAAGCCAAACAATGGCTACCCCCCTCCCATGCCTGATCCGAAGGCCGTAAACTCCATGTTTGCCCGCATTGCCGGGCGTTATGACCTCGCCAACCACCTCCTGAGCGGGGGAGCGGACTTCTGGTGGAGACAAAGGCTGGTCCGGGCCGTGCATGACGCCCATCCGGACAACATTCTCGACCTCGCTACTGGCAGCGGCGACGTGGCCTTTGCCCTGTCTGACGGGCTCCCGCCTCAAGTAAGGATAACCGGGATGGATTTCTGCCAACCGATGCTGGATGAGGCGGTTAAAAAGCGCGGCCAGCACCCGCGTTGGAGCGGGATCCTGTTCAAGCAGGGTGACGGTATGGCGCTGCCCCTGCCCGACCGGAGCTTTGACGCCATCACGGTCTCCTTTGGTCTGCGTAACATGGCCGACCGGCCAAAGGCGCTCATGGAGATGCACCGGGTGCTGCGCCCGGGTGGCCGGCTGTTCGTGTTGGAGTTCTCCCAACCTCATATCTGGTTCCGTCCGTTCTACTACGCCTATTTGAAATTCGTCCTGCCGGTGATTGCCGGATTGGTGACCGGCGATCGCTCCGCCTACGAATACCTCTGCGGCTCCATCGAGCAGTTTCCCGGGCGCGCCGCCATGGCGGATGAAATCCGCCGGGCCGGATTCAAGTCAGTCAGCGCCACACCCCTGACTTACGGCATCGTGGCCCTGCACGAGGCGCAGGTTTAGTTGAATGACTTGCCGCAACCGCAGGTGCTCTGGGCATTGGGATTGCGGATCTCAAAGCCCTTGCCCTGCAGACCATCGTCAAAGTCGATGGTCGTGCCATTGAGATACGCCAGGCTCGTCGGGTCCACCAGCACCTGCACTCCCTCGGTCTCAAAGCTCTGATCCCCGGCCTTGGGCAGGTCGAAGGACATGCCGTACTGAAACCCCGAACAGCCGCCATCCTCGATCAGGACCCGCAGCCGCTTCTGCGCATCGCCTTGGGCGGCATGCATCGACTGCACTTGGCGGGCGGCACGGGCGGTGAGACTGATCATGCGGCGCAACGTATGCCCGCAGGCCTCGCTGTCAACCCACCCCAGTTCCTGTAAATCAATCTTGAAGCAGGAAGCGTGCAAAATTCCACGCAGAGTTCTTGCCACATGCCAGACCCGACGTTTTTCTGAGGTCGTGGCCTCATCCTCCCTGAAGCACATTCTCAACCAACTCGAATACGAGCTTACCCGTAAGCTCGCCGAAGGCGGCATGGGCCTGGTTTACGAGGCCGTGCAAAAGGGCTCGGGCAACTTCCGCAAGACCGTCGCCATCAAGCTCATTCGGGAGGAGTATTCCAGCATCCCCGAGTTCCAGAAGAATTTCATCGGCGAAGCCCGCCTCGTGGCCGACCTGATCCATACCAACATCGTCCAGACCTATCACCTGGGTCAGATTGGCGGCCAGTATTTCATGACGATGGAATTTGTGAGCGGGGTGAACCTCGAGCAGTTCATCGAACGCCACACCGAGCTGGGCAAGCAGGTGCCGATTGACATGGCGGTCTTCATCGCTTCCCGGGTCTGCCGCGGCCTCAGTTACGCCCATACCAAGCGCGACAAGGAGGGACGCCTGGTCGGCATCGTCCACCGTGACGTCAATCCCAAGAACGTCATGCTCGCCATCGAGGGTGACGTGAAGCTGACCGACTTCGGCATCGCGAAGGCCCTCGACTTGATGTACAATGAGGAAGGCAAGGTGATCCCCGGGAAGGATGAGTACCTCTCCACCGAGGGTGCCAGCTACGCGGTCACGGACGGCCGCTCCGACCTGTTCTCCCTCGGCATCGTGCTCACGGAGATTCTGCTCGGGCGGAATATCTTCCGCGGCGCCACGCGCCTCGAGTCCCGCCGCAACATCCTCACGATGCCGCTGCCGAAGTTCTCCACCCTGCGCGCCGACATCGACCCCAAGCTTGAGCTCATTCTCGAAAAGGCCCTTCAGCGCGACCGCGACCAGCGCTACCAGTCTGCTTACGAGATGCTGACCGATCTCGAGATGTATCTGTACAGCGACCGCTATGGTCCCACGAACGAAAAATTGGCCGTCTACCTGGCCGAGATCTTCCCGCCCGAGAAACTGGGCATTACCCCGTCGATCCCGACCAATTCCCAGGCGCGCGTGTAACCGGGGCCTTCCCTACCACGTATGAGCGGCCCAGGACTCAACCAGAGTTTCCAGCAGCGGCAGACGCAGCAGCTCATGCTGGCGCCGCAGATGCGGCAGTCGCTCAAGATCCTGCAGGTCGCCGCCCTGGACCTCCGCGCCACCATCCAGGAGGAATTGCAGGCCAATCCCACCCTGGAGGAACTGCCGATGGATGATGTCAGCCTCGAGAAGTCCGCCACCAGCGGCGATGAGAAGTCGGGCCACGACAGTGACGACCCGCGCGAGGAAATGAATTTTTCCAAGGACCACCAGATGCTCGAGCGCATCGGGCAGGACTGGCGGGACCACCTGTCCGACACCGGTGGCGTGCGGCAGACGACCGGCGAGGAGGACGAACGCCGCCAGCACTTCTACGACTCCCTCACCACGGAGACCTCCCTGCAGCAGCACCTCATGTCGCAGGCCGAGCTGGCCGGTAGCCCGTCGCCGGTGCTGGAAGCCCTGCGCTACCTCATCGGCAGCCTCGATGACCGTGGCTACCTGACCTCCACCCTGCCCGATCTGGCGCTCCTCACCAGCCTGCCCCTCGAGACGGTGCAAGCGGCCGCCAAGCTGCTCCGCTCCTTTGATCCACCCGGGATCGGCGCCGAGTCCCTCGCCGACTGCCTGCTCATTCAGCTGGATCAGCTCGCCCGCGGCAAATCAGTGGCCGCCCGGATTGTGCGGGATCATTTCGAGCTGCTCGTCCGCCGGCGCATCCCGGACCTCTCCCGCAAACTGGGCCTCTCACCCGAGATCATCCAGGAATCCATCGAGATCATCGGGTCGCTCAACCCCGCCCCGGGCCGCCGGTTCGCCGATGACGCCAACCGCGTCGTCGTGCCCGACGTCACGGTCGAGAAGGACAACGGCGAGTGGCAGATCATCCTCAACCAGGATTACATTCCCCGCCTGCGGCTGAGCAGCACGTACAAGGACCTCATCGCCAAGGGCAAGTTGAGCAAGCAGGAGGGCGACTATCTGCGCGAGAAACTCCGCTCGGGTAAATTCATCATCAACGCCATCGAGCAGCGCCAGCGCACCATCGAGCGCATCACCCGCGAGATTCTCAAGCACCAGCACGAGTTCTTCGCAGAGGGCGTTTCCAAGCTGAAGCCGCTCACGATGACCCAGATTGCCGACATCATCGGCGTGCACGAGACCACGGTCAGCCGCGCCCTCGCCAACAAGTATATCAAGACCCCCCACGGCGTCTTTGAGATGAAATTCTTCTTCACCTCCGGCTACCAGTCCGACGCCGGTGCCTCGGTCGCCAACACCAGCGTCAAGGAGATGATCGCTGACATCATTGCCGCCGAGGATCCCGGCCAGCCGCGCAGCGATCAGGAAATCGTAGGCCTGCTCCAGGAGAAGGGGCTCAAAATCGCCCGCCGCACCGTGGCCAAATACCGGGAGGAACTAGGCTTGTTGCCGAGCAATCTCCGCCGGCGCTACGATTAGCCGGAAAGTCCGGCCATCCGACCCTTACTGCTTCGCGGCCGTGAGCTGGTCGTACAGCTTGGCTGCCTCCAGCACGGTTTTTACCAACTCGGGCAGCGACACCGGCTTGAGCAGGTAGCGATAGAGCGCCGCCTCGTTCACGCTGCGCAAGAGCATCTCCGGCTTCATGTAGCCCGTTACGAGCACCCGTTGCATGTCGGGATACTCCTCACGTGCATCCACCAGGAAACTCAGCCCGTTGCCGCCCGGCATCAGGTGGTCGGATACCACCACCTTGAACGCCTTCTTGTGCAAAATGTATCCCGCTTCCTTCGAATTCGTGGCCAACGACACCTCGAAATGGGGCGACAACGCCTCACTGTAGAGGTCGAGCAGCGGCCTTTCGTCATCCACCAGCAACACCGCCCCCATCTTGGGCTTGATCGTTTCGGGGGTGTTCGGCGGCGTGGGCATCGTCATTTACCAAGGCTAATTTGCCCTCCTGCATTGGCAAACCCAAATCACTTGAAACAACCTGTCTGAACCTTCCCAAAATATTGATGATTGCTTGCCTATGCGATCCCGGGCTTTTTGACTAACCTAGGCATGGATAAGACCGATTTTCACGCCGCTGCCCGCAACGGCAACCTCGCGCAACTGCCCGCCGCGCTGCTCACAGCGTCAAACCTGACGGCGGGCAACTCATCGGGCAATACCCCCCTCCATATCGCGGCCAAATACGGCACCTTGGGCCAGATTCCTCCCGACCTCCTCACCCCTGCGCTGCTTCTGATCAAGAACGACGCCGGCTTCACCCCGCTGCATCTCGCCGCCCGGGAAGGCACCCTGATCAAGTTTCCTGCCTCGCTCCTCACCCGCGAACATCTGCTCATCCGGTCCAACAGCGGTCTTACCCCGCTCCACCAGGCTGCCTCCGCCGGCACCCTCGACCAGTTGCCCCCGGGCCTGCTCACCCTGGAGTTGGTGCTGACCAAGACCACCACCGGCGACACCCTGCTGCACGAGGCGGCGGAGAACGGCACGCTCGACCGCTTCCCCGCCCAGTTCATCACCCTCACGACCCTCGTCTCCGGCAACATCAGTGGTGAAACCGTGCTCCACACGGCCGCTTTGAACGGCCACCTCGACCAGATCCCCCGGGAGTTCCTGAACGCTGAGACCCTGCTGCTCAAGACCGCCAACCACGACACCTGCCTGCATGCCGCGGCCATTTCCGGCCACCTCGACCAGATCCCCCCGGACCTGCTCACCCACGACAACCTCGTCCTCCACAGCAAGTCCGGGCACACCCCGATCCACGCCGCCGCCGAATCCGGTTTCCTTGGCCAGATCCCGCGCGACCGGCTCACGCTCGACCTGCTCATTTCCCGCAACGACTTTGGGGACACGGCGCTGCACGCCGCCGCGGTCGAGGGCCACTTGAAGGACGTCCCCAGCGAATTCATCAACCGCGCCACACTCAGCATCCGCAATTATAGCGGCGGCACCCCGATCGGCGCCGCCCTCCACAACGGATACGCCGACCAGTTGCCCGAGGAATTCCGGCCCAAGCCCCCCACGTTGGTGCAAAAAATCCTCTATCGCACCGGCTTCTCGCGCCCGCCCAACGCCTGACCGGCGCCCCCGCTGCGCGTTTTCTGTCCTAAAGGACGCAGGACTGCTTTGCCGCTCGCCTCCTGCCCCGGTTTTCACCCAAATCACAGTCCTTCTTTTCATCCGCATGAACACCAGCATCACCGCCATCACCGCCCGCGAGATCATTGATTCCCGCGGCAATCCAACTGTCGAAGTCGACGTGAAACTCGCCAGCGGCGCCTTCGGCCGCGCCGCCGTCCCCTCGGGCGCCTCCACGGGTGAACACGAGGCCATCGAGCTCCGCGACGGCGACAAGGCCCGCTACGGCGGCAAGGGCACCCTCAAGGCCGTCGGCAACGTGAAGTCGAAGATCGCGCCCGCGCTCCTCGGCTACGACGCCTTCGACCAGCTCGGCGTGGACCGCGCCATGCTCAAGCTCGACGGCACGGCCACCAAGTCGAATCTCGGCGCCAACGCCATCCTCGGCGTCTCACTGGCCACCGCCAAGGCCGCCGCCGCCGCCGCCGGTGTCCCGCTCTACAAATACCTCGGCGGACCCAACGCCAAGGTCCTGCCCGTGCCGCTCATGAACATCATGAACGGCGGCGCGCACTCCGACGCCCCCATTGACTTCCAGGAATTCATGATCGTGCCGAAGAACTTCAATTCCTTCGCCGAGGCCTTCCGCGCCGGCGCCGAGGTCTTCCACTCGCTCAAGAAGGTACTCAAGGCCAAGGGTCTCCAGACCGCCGTCGGCGACGAGGGCGGCTTCGCCCCCAACCTCGCCTCCACCACCGACGCCCTCGACGCCATCGCCGAGGCCGTGAAGGGCGCCGGCTACAAGCTCGGCAAGGACATCTTCCTCGCCCTCGACGTGGCCGCCTCCGAGTTCTACGTCAAGGAGTCCAAGACCTACGTCTTCAAGAAATCCGACAAGCGCTCCTTCACCGGCGACCAGTTCGTCAGCTACTACAAGGATCTCGTCGCCAGGTATCCCATCGTCTCCATCGAGGACGGCTGCGCCGAGAACGACTGGGGCACCTGGAAGAAGCTCACCGACGCACTCGGCGACAAGGTGCAGCTCGTCGGCGACGATCTCTTCGTCACCAACGTCGAGTTCCTCAAGAAGGGCATCGCCACTGGCACCGCCAACTCGATCCTCGTCAAGGTCAACCAGATCGGCTCCCTCACCGAGACCCTCGACTCCATCGCCCTCGCGCAACGCAACAGCTATACGACCATCATCTCGCACCGTTCGGGCGAGACCGAGGACGTGACCATCGCGGACATCGCCGTCGCCACCAATGCCGGCCAGATCAAGACCGGTTCCGCCTCCCGCACCGACCGCGTCGCCAAGTACAACCAGCTCCTCCGCATCGAGGAAGAACTGGGCAAGAGCGCCATCTACGGCGGCCGCCTCTGAAATTTGCGAAGCTGACTACCCCCGGCTCCGTAAGAACACACACACCAAGGGAAGGCCGGACGTCGCAAGGCGTCCGGCCTTTTCGCTTTCTGCTCTTGTGGGAGGGGCATTATGCCCCGACATTGGAACCTTCGGGCGTAACGCCCCTCTCACCTTTCCCTGACCGTCATGTCCGCCACCAAGTCCTGTCTTCTGTTGCTCACTGTCTGCCTCGCCACCGGGCCGGGCCTCCTCAATGCCGCGGACAAGGCGCCTGTGCCTGTTCCATCCCCGGCGCAGGCCAAACCCGCGGACAAACCGCCGTCTGACGTCCTGGCGCTCCCCAAGATGGAGGTCACGGCGCAACGCATCAAGAAACTGGATAAAATGATCATCAAATTGGACAAGATGATCACCCGGGAGGAGAAGAAGGTGAAGTCGACCGAGCTGGACAAGGCGCTCAACAACGCCC
>JANMTJ010000089.1:0-2371 GCA_031390295.1 Oleiharenicola sp. | reverse complement strand
GAAAAGGCGGCGCTGGCGCAGGTTATTGCCGGGATCGCGCCGGATGTCCTTGCCGTCTGCGAGATGGGGAAGCCGGAGTTCCTTGCCGATTTCCAGCGCGAGCTGAAACAGGTCAGGCAGGACTATCCGCACACCGTCGTGCTGGAGGCGGCTGACGCCGACCGTCATGTCGCGGTGCTGTCGAAGGTGCCGTTCAAGGAGGTGCGTCGCCACACGGCGGTGCCGATCAAGTATTTTGGCGAGCCCGACGTGGTAAAGCGCGGTGTGCTGGAGGTGGTCTTCGCCACGAGCGAGGGCGACGTCGCGCTGTTCGTGATTCACTTGAAAAGCAAATACACCGAGCGGAAAGATGACCCCGAGGGCGCGACCCGGCGGGCGTTGGAAGCTGAGGCCGTGCGCGACCTCGTGCTCACGCGTTATCCCAACCCGGCGCAGGCGAAGTTCATCATCGCCGGCGACTGGAACGACACGCGCACCACGCGGCCGGTGCGCGCCCTCCAGAAACGGGGCGAGACAGAGATCGGGGAATTGCTCCGCGCCGCCGACTCAAAGGGCGAGACCTGGACCCATTATTTCCGGCGGGAGGATATCTACAGCCGCATCGACTACCTGCTGGTCTCACCCGGATTGAAACCCTTGGTAGACGGCAGCCGGGCAAAGATCTGGGACGGCCCTGGGACCACCGAGGCCAGCGACCACCGCGCGGTGTTCATGTCGCTCCAACTCACCGCGGCCAGATGAATGTTTCGGGCCGGCCAGATGCATCCTGTATTCAAGGCATGACCACATTCTTGGCCAAGGTCTTGAATCTCTCACCGCTGGCCTGAACAACTGTGATCGTAACGAATCCGGATTTGCTCAGATTGATGTCTCTCACGACACCCGCCTTGCCGGCGTGCGTGCCGCTGACTACCTTGCACCGCGCCCCGTCCCGCAGCTTCGCTGGTGGATTGTCTTTGGGGTTCATCGCGAATTGGACGGGTTCAGGCCAGCTTTAGCAGGTCGCTCGTGGCCGGGACGTCCTTGATGATCTGGGCGGGCAGGGGGCCGTCGCGAAGGTAGCGGAAATTGGGCCATACAGTCGGTAGTTTGTCCGGGTAGGCGACCTCAACGAGGCTGCGGACCATCGCGGCGGTGTAGCGTTGGGCATTCTTGGGCAAATCGGCAAACTTGCGGACGTCCGAGATGTCCTCGATCCAGCCGGCGTGCTTTGAGTAGACGGGGCGGAGCGTCTTGCGCAGGGCCTCGTTGCGCGGGACGTGGCCGTAGCGCTTGCCCGTGGCGTCCTCATAGGCGGTGCAGATGAGCAACTCGTGTCCGCCACTGAGGGCGTCGATTTTGTTGATCATCAGGTCCTGATAGCCGCCGTAGCGGAGAACGTCGCCCTTCTCCACGGCGTCATACCAGCCCACCATGCGCTGGCGGCCGGTGGTGGCGCCGAATTCCATCTGCTTGAGCTTGATGGTGAGCGGGGCCGCATCGTCCATTTTCGTCAGGAACGTGTGCGTGCCGACCTTGGTGTCGTAGGCCTTGGCTACCCCGATGGTGTGGATGGTCTGGACGGGGATGTTGGCGCTCTCGAAGAACTCGGGGGTGAAGGTGTGCGAGGCGGTGACGTTGGGCGAGTAGCCATGGCGCTTGTCGAGCCAGTAGGCCTGGCCGAACTCGCCGATGACGGTGTGGCCGGCGGCGAGCTCGCGGAGGATGAGCTCGCGCACCTCGCCGATGTTCTTCGCCAGGCGAGTGCCGGCCGCCCAGTAAACCTCGGTGAGGGCGGGGACGTTGAGCGTGAAGGGCTCGGGGCCAATGAACTGGTGGAAGTCGAACTCGTCCTTCTCCAGCACGCCGAGGGCGATGCCCTCCTCGTTGGCGCGGAGCTCGGCGGTGGTGAGTTTCGCGAAGAAGCCCTTCCAGGTCTCCTCGTTGACGCGGCAGACGTGCTGAATGGTGCGACAGGCGCGGTCGGCGCGCTGGGCGAGTTTCCGGGCGAAATAGTTCGGGCCGCCGAGGAAGTCGGCGTAGGTGATCTGCCACTGGCCGGTCTCGTCGCTGTAGGCGGGCGTGATGCCGCGGCCGGTGGAACCGCGGGGCTCCTCCCGCAGGACGGTGCTGCGGTAGTCCTCCCACGCGAGGTCGAGCAGGCGGTGGGTGAGGTCGGAGACCATCGTGCGCTCGTCGATGAGCAGGCGGGAGAAGATGGCGTGGCCCTTCTTTTCGAGCGGCAGGCCCTCCCACCAGAACTTGCGCGGGTCGGCCACGACCCCGCTGCCGACGCAGAGGTGCGCGGCGTCGCGGACAACGACGCCGGCGGGCAGGAGGTTGAGCTTCACGCCGCCGGCGGTGTGGCCGGAGTTGGCGCCGCCATTGACCT
>JANMTJ010000072.1:0-5400 GCA_031390295.1 Oleiharenicola sp. | reverse complement strand
CTCTGGTGGAAAAGGGAGTGTAACGATTCGCGGCCGCGCAACCGCAACCAGCCGGGACGGGCCGTGAGCGACGCCCAGCTCTCGTCCACGGGGCCGCGCAACGTACTCCACTCCGGTCCGAGACGGGCCGCACTAAATTCGCCGCGCTCCGGCGGCACCGTGATCGTTGGTGGGAAATTGTGGGAGCGAGCTTGCTCGCGATACGATACACCCTGAGTCGCGAGCAAGCTCGCTCCCACAGCCGATCCTCCAGTCGCCTGCATGGGCGCCGGCACGCTGACTTGTGGCCGCGTGCCGCCGTGCGCCAGCCGCAGCCAGCCGTCGTCGGACCAGACGACTTGCTGCAGGCAGGTTTCGCGTCCGAGCATGCAGCGGCGCTGGTCGCCGGTGCCGAGCGGGCGGCTGGCGAGATGCACGAGATACCATTCGCCGGCCGGGGTCTGCGCAAGTTCGCCGTGACCGGCCTTTTGCAACAGACAGTCGGGTGCATCGCGCGTAGTCAGAATGGAGGCCTGCGGATCAAGTTCGTAAGGACCGGTGATGGACCGCGCACGCGCCATCGAGATGCCATGGTTCCAGCCGGTGCCACCTTCGGCTAGCATCAGATAGTACCAGCCTTCGCGTTTGTAGAGATTGGGTCCCTCAGTGAGCACGTCCTTCGCAAGGATTTTTGTCATCGGACCGATGAGCCGGCGCGCCGCGGCGTCGTATTCCTGCAGGACTATGCCCGCGAAGCGATTCCGGCCGGGGCGGAAATCCCACATCATGTTCAACAGCCATTTCCGGCCGTCGTCGTCATGAAACAATGCCGGATCGAAACCGATGGAGTTGAGTGTCACCGGATCGGACCAGGGGCCGTTGATGTCGGAGGCGGTCGTCAGGTAGATGCCGACATCCTTGAACGGTCGGCCCGCACCGCAGGTGCGGACGTTGGTGTAGATCAGCCAGAACCGCCCGTCCGCGTGGCTCAGCGACGGCGCCCACACGCCGCCCGAGTCGGCGATGCCGCGCAAATTGAGCTGTGACTCACGGGTCAGCGCGTGGCCGATCAGCCGCCAGTGGACGAGGTCGCGCGAGTGATGCAGCTGCACGCCCGGCCACCACTCGAAGGTGCTGGTGGCGATGTAATAGTCCTCCCCCACCCGCACGATGGACGGATCGGGATTGAAACCGCGCAGGATGGGATTGGCGATGATCGACATATCCTTGGTTCCAGCCACCCGGGCCATTCAGGACTTCGCATCCGCCGGTGCGACCGGGAGGCCGGGACCGGGCCGGAGCGTTTTCGGGCCGTAGCTCCGCGCGATCAGGAGCCCGAGCCCGAGGATCACCCCGCCGCAACCGGCATAGCACAGGCGGCCGGTGAGCGAATTGGGGATGAAGACCAACAGCGTGATGAACGCGCCGTAGATCATGCATAACCGGCCGATGGCGACCGGATACGCGCGGTTCTCGACCACCGACCCGGCGGGGTCGTCCGGCAGCGGTGTGCGGGCCCGGGCGAAGAACTCCTCGACCGAGGCCTTGTATGCCGGAGAGCTCCGTTCGTAGAAAAGCGACGTGAAGAAGAACCAGGCGATGCACGCCCCGCCGACCAGCGCGACCGTGGCGATGATCCCAAACTGGGTCTGCTCCTCGCCGGAATACGGCCCGCCCAGGCCGGGGATCCAGGCAAGCATCGCGGGCGTGATGAACACGAGATCGGGCTTGGTGCCGGTGAACCACTCCATGATCATCGCCACCGGCTTGGGCGAAACCAGCAGCGAGATCGCCAGACCCAGGACCGCGGTCGTCCACGCCGACCACGACGGTGTGCGTCGGTAAAACAGCCCGAGGAAGGCGGGAATCGCGAGCGGCATGAGCAGGCTCGTGCCGATCTGGTTGAGCAGATCGAACAGCCCCAGCGAACGGTAGCGGCTGATCACCAGCGCGAAGCCGATCAGCACCGCCCCAAGCCCCAGCGCGGCCAACCGGCTCAGCCGCATGAGTTTTTTCTCCGGGCACTGCGGGTTGATCACCGGCAGGTAGAAATTGCGCAGCAGCAGTCCCGCGCCCCAGTTGAGGGTCGCCCCCATGTCCGTGAGCGACGCCGCGAAGATGCAGCAGATGAGCAGCCCCAGCATGCCGTTCGGCAGGACGTCGCGCGCGGTCGCAAGAAAAGCCGCCTCGTGCGGGAATTGCAGGTTCGCATACTCGGCCCCCAGGTCCGGATGCAGGACCGCCGCCACCATGGGCGGCACGAGCCAGAACAACGGCCCGACCAGCGTGCCAAGCATGGGGATGAGGAGCATGCGGCGCGCGTGCACATCGCTCTGCGCCATCATGTATTTGGCCGCCTTGTCGTCGCTGAGGCTGTTGAACGAGAAGATCGTGTTCAACGACAGCGCGCACCACCAGAAGAAGATGAACTCCGGCCGGGCGATGCGCCCCCATTCGAAATGCGCGGCGGGCACGCGCTCGACCAGCCCGGTCACGCCGCCGACCCCCGGATGAGCCAGCGCCAGCCACCCGGTGGTGGCTGCCACCAGCACGATCAGGAACATCTGCACGAAATCGCTCGCCGCCACGCCCTTCGCCCCGCCGAGCAGCGACATCAGCGTCACGAGGATGCCGAGCGCGACCAACAGCACGGTCATGTCGAGACCGAACACGGCGGACATGAAGACGCTCACCGCATTGAGGACAAAGCCAGCGAAGAGGAGCTGCACCGGCAGGCGCACCCAGGTGTAGAACTGTTGCGCGCCGGGACCGAACCGCAGCCGCAGCGCCTCCATCGGCGTCACCACGCGCAGCCGCCGGAACCGGTAGCTGGTGAACGCATACAACACGACGAACGCCAGCACGCTCTGGTAGTAGAGCACGACCACGTAGGTACCCGTCTCGTAGATTTTGCCGGCGGCCCCGACGAAGGTCCACGCCGTGAAGCCCGCCATCCACGAGGACGCGCCGGTCACCCACCACGGCATCACGCCGCCACCCCGGAAGTAGTCGGAAGTATCCTTGCTCTTGCGCGAGAAATAGACGCCGACGCCGATGATGAACGCGAAATAAAACGCGATGTTCAGGCCGTCATACCGGTCGATCATAACGAAGGCTACCAGCGATGGTTCAGGCAATCAACTCCGCCCGGTCGGCCGTGATTTCCCAGCACAGGGGCCGGCCGGCACGGTAACGTTCGTATTCCTCCACCATCGCCTGCCCCATGCGCAGGCATTCGCGGCCGACCGAGCCGGCGATGTGCGGCGTCAGCACCACGTTGGACAGGGTGTAGAGCGGCGAGCCCGGCGCGGGCGGCTCCGGGGAGGTGACATCCAGCACGGCCGTGAGGTCGGGCCGGCGGCGCAGGACCTCCACCATCTCCGGCTCGTTGACCACCTCGCCGCGCGCGGTGTTCAGGAAGAAGGCACCGGCCCGCATGCTTTCGAGATGCCGGCCCCGGATGAGACCGATGGTGTCGGGCAGATGCGGGGTATGCACCGACACCGCGTCGGCGGTGGCGAACAGTTCGTCGAGCCCGGCCTTGCGCATGCCCTCGCGCCGCGCCTCTTCGTCGCTCAGGAAGGGATCGTAAACGATCACCTCCACCTCGAGGCTGCGCAGGCGCGCGCGCACCAGCCGGGCGATCGTCCCGTAGGAAACCAGGCCCACGATCGAACCGAGGGCCCCCGGCATCGGGCGCTCCGACGGAAAATCACGCGTCTCGCGGGTCACCCGTGCATAGTGCCAGAAGCGCTTCAGGCCGAGCAGGAGGCTCGATACGGCATATTCGGCCACCGGGATGGCGTTGATCGCCTGGGCCGTGCTCACGCGGATGCCGCGCTGCCAGACGGCATCGGTGATAAAGTAACGCACCGATCCGCCGGCGTAGAAAATCGCGCGCAGGCCCGGCAGATGGCTGAGGAATTCCGCGTCCATCCGCGGCGCCCCCCAGCCGGAAAAGATGATCTCCGTCTCCCGCAGCACGTCGAGGTGCCGGTGCCAAGCCTCTCCCGGCGTGATCACCGCGAGCGGACCGTTTTGCGCCTGCAGCCGGCTGAGAACCGGTTCGCCATAGGCGGAGGCCAGGGCTTCGGCAGAGAGGAGCAGCGTGATTTGAGACATGGAAAGGAAGGGCTCCGGTTGGACAACCGGGATACGGCCCGGACGGGGGAAGGGATGAGGGGCGGGGGTTAGTTGAGCAATCCCCGGTTCCCATGCCCAGTGTTTCTCTGTTTACACTGGTAAGCCCCGGGCCTAAGCACCGGGCCGTGTCCGACCCCCGCCCCACCGGCGCCCGCGTATCCCTGCGCGACATCGCCGCCGAAATCGGCGTCTCGCACGTCACCGTTTCCCTGGCGTTGCGGGGCGATCCGCGCATCTCGACGGTCCGCCGGGAGGAGATCACGGCCGCCGCCGAGCGACTCGGTTACCGGCCGGACCCGATGCTCGCCTCTCTTTCCGCCTATCGCCAGGCAAAGAAGCCGATGGAGATCCGTTCCACGGTCGCTTGGCTCAACCAATGGCCCGACCCGCGCCAGTTGCGCCGCTTCCAGGAATTCGACGCCTACTGGCGGGGCGCGAAGGAATACGCCGCCCGGCTGGGCTACCGGCTGGAGGAGTTTGTCCTCGGCAAGGACCTGAGCCCGACCCGCCTGCAGCAGATCCTGCTCGCCCGCAACGTCCGCGGCATCCTGGTGCCGCCGCACGGCAGCGGCCTCAGCCTGCCTGCGTTCGATTGGGATCTATTCTCGGTCGTGCGGTTGGGCATCTCCGTGAAAGACCTGCGGGTGCACATCGTCACGAGCGACCAGATGAACTGCGCCGTCATGGCCTTCGAGCGGATGTGGGACAAGGGTTACCGCCGCATCGCCTACATCACCGCTCATCCCTTCGAGCGGAACACCGGCGGTAATTTCCGCGCCGGTTACCTGAGCGCGCAGGACGCCCGGGTGCCGCTGCGCAGCCACCTCGCGCCGCTCACCCTGACCGACCTGAACCGCGCCGCCGACGCCCGCATGTTCCGCAAATGGCTGCGCAGCACCCGGCCCGATGCCATCCTCACGGCCATCGGCCATCTGCCGGAGCTGTTGGAATCCTCCCGCTGCCGCGTGCCGGAAGACGTGGGCGTGGCCGCTCTCAGCCTGCTTGACGGGCATTTCGACGCCGGCGTGGACCAGAATTCCCTGGAAGTGGGTCGCGTCGCCATGGCCACCCTGGCCGCACTCATTCACCAGAATGAACGCGGCGTACCTCAATACTGCCGCCGCATCCTCGTCGAAGGCCGGTGGGTCGACGGCACCAGCCTGCCGGCGCACGCCACCACCCTGGGCTGACACAGACGCCCTGAACAACAGGGCCGGCCCGGACTGGACGACCGCATCCCGCCGGTCGCTTGGCTGGTGGCGGCGGACGTCAGATCAC
>JANMTJ010000045.1:0-10242 GCA_031390295.1 Oleiharenicola sp. | reverse complement strand
CGCCTCCAAGGATGTCCTTATTCTCCATAAAACCACCGAGGGCCATGTGGAAGCTTACTTGACAGACCCTAGCGCCAGGCTCCGCGCCGCCGCCGTCGCCGACGGCCAGCCCGCCGCGCATCTCATCACCAACGAGAAAGCCGCGGCAAAATACGAAAACGCACTCAGCCAACTGGCCCGCGAAGCCGCCGAGGACCTGCCCCCAACGAAAGCCGAATAAGAGGCCGAGCCGAAGACGTCAGCAACGGTCTTTCCGGCGTTAGCCTTACTTGACCGGCCGGACCGAGACGCTCTTCAGTGACGCCGGCTCGCGGCCACCGATGATCAGTTTGTGTTCGCCGGCGGTGAGCTTGAAGGCCTTGGGCACGAACTCGCCGCTGGCGGAATCGCCGTTCCCGCGCCAGTTGCTGATGCGCTCCTCAAAGCTGCTGGTCACCTCGAGGTCCCAGATCATCGGCTCCTCCAGTTCGGCGTCGATGTTCAGGTAGAAGGAATTCGAATCTTCGTCCGGCGCGTTCACGACCCCGTGGACGACATAACTCCCCGCCACGGCGACCTTGAAGGTGAACACCGCGCGCCCGCCGTCGCTCGGGCCGGTCGTGGCCGGCTGGGAGATCGCCCCATCCTTCAGCACGAACGGCCCCGTGATCTTGGCTTCATTCACTGACATGACCTGCGGCGAGGCGGACTTCTGGTCGCCAGAGGGTGTGGTCTTGGTCGGGGCGTCGGCGGCGACAGCGGGAATGGCCAGAACTCCGGCCAGCACGAGGAGGGATAGGGTTTTCATGGGGACCTTCTGGTTATCCGGTGCAGCGGAATCAGCAAATACATTAAGGCCGAAAACCGGGGTCAGGCTGCTCTATTCCCGATTGCCGCAGTCTAATGCCCGTCAAATCAGGGCCACCCCAGGCTGCGCTCCACGGACAGTGATTCCGGGGAGGTTTAGTCCCGTTGGGATTGGGCGGAGCCCGGACTTTCAGCGAGATTCCGCCGCCAGCTCTGCGGCTTAGCGCCTTTGCGTGAGACCGAACCCCGCCTTGACCGACCACGGCCACTGGCTATCTTCGCCGTCATGACCAAGCTCGCGGACATCGAAGCAGCGGCTCTCCGCCTGCCCGACAAGGAGCGGCTCCACCTCGCCGACAGACTCTTGGGCAGCCTGCCGCCGCCCCCCGCCGCCAGCGAACCCGACGAAATCCTGGCCGAAGCCATCCGCCGCGACGCGGAACTGGAATCCGGCCGGGTCAAGCCACTCACCGAAGACGCGTTTTGGGCCGGCGCACGCCGAGCCCGAAAGTGATCCTCGAGTTTCATCCGGCAGTTCAGCACGACTTCAACCACGCCATCGCCTACTACGAGGCGGAGGGCGGTGTGAATCTGGCCGATCGCTTTGAAGCTGAATTCCGTACCGCTCTCCTCGCCCTCAAGACCGGTCCGACGCAATTCCCTCCCTACCACGGCAGCCCGCTCTTTCGCCGCGTCCGGCTGCATGGTTTTCCCTATCTCATCATCTATCGGGGAGACCCCAATGCCATCAGGGTCACCCTGCTCAAGCACGAGCGCCAGCATCCCCTCTTTGGCATGACGCGCTGGTGAGGACCAGAATGGATTTGCCCTAAATTCCTCGGACAGTGATTCGGGGAGATTGAGTTCAGTTGGGATTGGGCGGTGTCCGGACTTTCAGCGAGATTTCGCCGGGGGAACCCTAGGCCAAATCCGGCGCCGCTCCTATGGGGTTTAGCCTAACGGCTGATCCGCTTGCGTTGGTGCAGGCTGATCATGTTCCCATCGGGATCACGGAACATGACCGACCGGCAGCAGGGGAATTCCTTCGGTCCAATGGCGAATTTGACGCGGCGCTTTTTGAGATGCGCCACCGCCGCGTCGAAATCCACCACTTCCAAGGCGGCGCACGCCCCATGCTTGGAGGGCTTGAACTCGTCGGACACCCCGATGGCCAGCGTGCCGGTACCGACGTCGTATTCCATCCACATGGATTTCATCTTGCCGGTGGAAAAACTGTTGGGCTTCAGGCCGAGCACTTTTTCGTAGAACTTACGGGAGCGAGCCATGCGGGTGACCGCATAGGCAATGAAGGAGATTTCTTTGTAGCGGATCATAGTCTCCTTAGGACCGATTTACCGATGATCGGTTGCCGCCAGGGCAGCCAGAGGGGGTTGCCAATTTCTTAGTCCACTGTCCGTCAAATCAGGGCAACCTCAGGCCTTACCCTCGCCGACCGGCCCGCGCAAACCTTAGTCCGACCGGACCTCAGCCTTTTCATTAGCGCCCATTAGCGTGGATTAGTGGTTAACCTGTCTTGGCTTCGCACCTTTGCGGCTTTGCGTGAGACCTCTGATCTCTGGGAAGGGGAAAGGGGTCAGCTGCGGGGTCAATCAAGTCCGTTCGCGATTCCACGACTTGGGCTGGCTCTCAACTCTTGCGCCGGATAATCGCGACGAATGGCGCGCGAGTTATCCGGACGCATCCCGGGCGGCGAGCACGCCGCAACGGGGCAGCCCTCAACCATATCAGCTCACCAGCCGCAGAAACTTGCGGATATCGGGCGCGATGGCCTTGGGCAGGTTCGACGCCGCAATGGAGAATTCCCAGCGCGCGTCCAGTTCCTGATTCCGCGAGAGGGGCGCCCCCGTGTCGCCGGCCGCCGCCGGCTTGAAGTGCACCTGCTCCTTGTTCTTGATCATGTCCGCCTCCGCCGCCGTCAGCGCCGCGCCGTAGCGCGCAATGGTGTAGTCGAAGCCCGTCAGCGTCCCGCCCGACTTGTCGCGCCACACCACCAGCTTCGCGTGGCCTGGCCCGCCGTATTCCTCCCGGTGCCGCCCCGGCGACTCGGTGCCGGCCGGCCCGGCAGTCAGTGCCGCGCTCGCCACGATGGCCTTGAAAAACGGCTGATACGCCTTGTCCGCCCCCGAATAGGAAGAATCGAAGCGCACCCCACACACCGAGTGCCGCGCCGAGCAGACGTAGTGGGCAAGAATGCCCCGGACCTCCGTCTTCATCCCACCGTACGCCAGGGTCAGCACGCAACTGTCGCCGATGTAGGCCACCGCCCCGAGGCTGATCTGGATGTGCGCTCCCTCCGCCGACATGTCCACCAGCATACCCGGCCAGTCCTTGTTGGCCGTGGCTTGGTCGGCGCTTCGCAGCCTGATTGTGGCGCGCAAGCGGCAGTCGTCGCTCACCGCGTAGCGTACTTCCTTGCGCTTGGATTCCTTGGTCTTGGCTTCGTCGGTACTCATGGGAATGCGTCACTATGATGCTTTCCCCGCAAAGCACAACCGGACATTGGGCCGAATCTCAGCCACGCGGCGGCCTCTGTGGTGTGGGGCCACTGTCCGTCAAATCAGGGCAACCCTACACCCCCCCCGCTGACCGGGCCTGGCTGAACCTCCGGCCGGGCGGTCCCTGCCCTATCGTTGGCGCCCATCAGAGTGAATTAGTGGTTAATGTTGTCTTGGCTTTCGTAATCGTCGCTCAACTCTTCACCCGACACCGCAAAAAGATATCCACCATGAAAGGCGCTGAATCAAAAAAAGTGCTCTCACCCAGTCAACGGGAAGAACTGCTCCGCACGCTGCAAGCCCGCTTTGATAAAAACATGGGCCGTCACCAGGGGCTCCAATGGGCCAAGGTACAGGCCCGGCTGGAGGCCAATGCCGGAAAACTGTGGTCCCTCGGTGAAATGGAAAGGACCGGCGGTGAACCGGACGTGGTTGGTCAGGACCAGCAGACGGGCGAATACATCTTCTTTGATTGTTCCGCGGAAAGTCCCGCCGGCCGCACCAGTGTTTGCTACGACCGGGCCGCGCTGGATTCCCGGAAGGAATTCAAACCCAAGAACAGCGCCATGGACATGGCCGCGGCCATGGGCATCGAGCTTTTGACGGAGGAGCAATATCGCGAACTGCAAAAACTCGGGAATTTCGACACGAAGTCGTCGAGCTGGGTGAAAGCACCGGCTGATATTAGAAAACTGGGCGGCGCCCTCTATGGTGACCGCCGCTTTGGCCATGTCTGGGTGTATCACAACGGGGCGCAGTCCTACTATAGCGGCCGGGGATTCCGTGCCTCGCTCAGGGTTTGAATTTGGGCCGAGCTGAACCTCCGGCCGGGCGGACCCAGCCTGGGTGGTTGATCTTTTGCCCCGGTTTCGCGACGGATGACGCGCGAGAACCGAGGACCAATCCCGGGCCATGGGAACGTGGCAACGGGACCGGTTCAGCGCTCCTGTCTGCCATAGGCTGCGTGACTTCAGCCACAACGAAGGCAGGGGGACTGATCCCGTGAATCCACACCCGGACCGGCGGGGGAATCCGGCCTTGTCACGCCACTCCTCACCCCCAATCTGGCCGGACACCTCTTGAGACTACCGAACCTCCTGGCCACGAAGACGGGGCGACTGGTCACCTTCTTCGCCCTCTACCTCACCGAGGGCATCCCCATCGGCTTCACCGCCACCGCCGTCGCCACCCAGATGCGCCGGCAGGGCCTTGGCCCGGCGGAAATCGGCGCGTTTGTCGCCTCCCTCTACCTCCCCTGGGCCTTCAAGTGGATGATGGGACCGTTCGTGGACGTGCTGTCCTCCGACCGCTTCGGCCGGCGGCGCGCGTGGATCGTCGTCATGCAGGGCCTGCTCGTCCTCTCGCTCATGGCGGCGATGCCGGTGAATTTCACCACCGAGGTGAAGCTCTTCACCCTGATCATTTTCCTGCACAACTGCTTTGGCGCCACGCAGGACGTGGCCATCGATGCGCTCGCGTGCAGCGTGCTCTCGGAGAAGGAGCGCGGCCTCGCCAACGGCATGATGTTCGGCGGCGCGTACCTCGGCCAGGCCGTCGGTGGCGCGGGCGTGCTCTTCCTCATCCCCTACACCGGCCTGCCGGCGACCTTCGTCCTCGTCTCCGCCGTCATCCTGTCGGTGACCTTCCTCGTGGTCCTGCCCATGCAGGAGCCGAAGTTTCCGCGCCGCGCCCACCGGCCCGGCCATCCGCTCGCCGCGGCCGGCCATGAGATCGTCACTTTCGGCCGGGATGCCTACCGCGCCTTTGTCGGCTCCCGGTCGGCGTGGCTGGGCGTCATCTTCGGCCTGCTGCCCGCCGGCGCCTACGGCCTCAATCTCGCCCTCCAGTCCACCCTCGCCGTTGAGCTGGGCATGAACGACAACCAGATCGCGAAGCTCGCCCTCGCCAGCACCGTGCTCACGGCCTTCTGCTGCGTGGCCGGGGGCTGGCTCTCCGACCGCTTCGGCCGGCGGAAAATGCTGGGGCTTTACATCTTCGGCACCCTCCTGCCCGGCCTCGCGCTGGCCTGGTTCATGGCGCAGCACGGCTGGAATGTGCCGGTAAACGCGAACGTGCCCGGCCACCCGGCAACCTCTCCCGCCCTCGTCACCGCCTTTTGGGCGGCCTGCCTGGTCTTCGCCGTCTTCCACGGCTTCATGTATGGCACGCGCACGGCCCTGTTCATGGACATCACCACGCCGGCTGTCGCCGCGACGCAATTCACGGCCTACATGGCCATGTTCAACCTGGTCATCTCCTACTCGGCCTCCTGGCAGGGCCTCGCCATTGAGCGGTGGGGGTTCCCCATCACCTTGGCGCTGGACTCCGCTTTTGGCCTGCTCTGCCTCGCCTTCCTGCCCTTCCTGACCCCCAGAAAGGCGGATCCCCCGGCCCCGGCCGATCCGGACACGAGGCTGGATAAAAATGTTTAAAACGCCGCCGGGCGCATAATTGGCTGTAACCGGCAGGCCCCCCTGCTGTCTGAAAGGGAACATGAACGCAGAAACCACGCTGCTGCCAATCTCGGTCGATGCCTTTGCCAAGCTGGCGGGGTTCATCGCCACCAACCAAGTCGCCGTGTTCACCACGATGACTTCCGACGGCACGCTGCACAGCCGGCCGTTGCTCACCCGGGAGGTTGATCTGGCTGGCCACGCCTTGTGGTTTTTCGTGGCCAGCAATTTTGCCAAGGCAGAGGAGATGCTGGACGGCCGGGAAGTGGGGTTGTCTTATGTCGCGCCGGACAAGGCGGGTTACTATTCGGTGTCGGGCCGGGCGCAGGTCGTGCACGACAAGGCCAAGGCCGCCGAGTTGTGGACACCGGGCGTCGCGACCCGTTTCCCCACCAGCGCGGATGACCCCCGCCTGGTCCTCGTGCGGGTAAGCGTGGAAGCGGTGGAGTATTGGGATTCGCCGTAAGCGCGAGAACGGCAATCGCCGTGTTCCAATTGGGATAGCTATTGATCCTCCCGCCGGACAGTATGAGCGGATGCCCCTGACCAAGAGCCAGCAATTCTCCGCCTTGAGCGATCTCTTCGCGACAAAGCGGGACGCCATTCTGCTGGCCTGGCGGCAGGCGGATCGGGCGGACCCCGACCAGACCACCGGACGATCCCTGACGGTCGGGCAGTTTCTCGACCATATTCCGGAAATGCTCGATGCGTTCGAGTACCGCCTGCGCTCGCGTCCGGGTGGGGCTGACGCCAAGGCAGCTGACGGCGACAAGAAGGATGAGGGCATCAAACACGGCCTCCACCGCTGGCAGCAGGGTTACCGGTTGCAGGAACTCATCAATGAATGCGGGCACCTCCAGATCTGCCTGTTCCGCGAGTTGGGCCGCATCGCGGCGGAACACCCCGAATTCGAATCCGCGACACTGGAGGAGGCTCACCGCCAGATCATGACCCTCGTCAACGACACCATCAGTGAGAGTGCCGGCCAATACGAACGCATGCAGCAGGCCGAGGCCGCCGGTCACGTGGGCGACCTCCGCGGCGCACTCGCCAGCGTCAATGCGATCGAACGGCACCGCTCCACCCTCCTCCATCAGGTCGTCCACGATCTCAAAAGCGATGTCCTCGGCGTCAACCTCGCCGCGACCCTGCTCGGCCAGCCCGCCATGGCCGAGACCGACCGGGCCGAATCCACGACCTACCTGAAGCAGGCCGTGCAGGGGCTGAACACGATGCTCGGGGAATTAATGGAGCTGGCCCGGCTGCAAGCCGGCCAGGAAACCCGGAAAATCGCCTCCTTTGACGCCGCCGCCCTGCTCACCGAACTCGGCGCAGCGCACCAGCCGATGGCCCTCGAGCGCCAGCTGTTCCTGGGCGTGCAGGGCCCGGCCCGACTGGCGGTCGAGGGCGACGTCGAAAAAACCCGGCGACTGGCAAAAAATCTTCTGGGCAACGCCATCAAATACACCCCGTGCGGCGGGGTCGACGTGACCTGGGGCGAGGAAAAAGAAAGCTGGTGGCTGATGGTCAAGGACACCGGCCCCGGGATGCTATCGGGACCCGGCACCCCGCTCGTGACCGGCCTGCAGGAAGCCACGGCGAGCGCCAAGGAGTCGGATGACAAGACGGCCGCCAACCAGGGCGAAGACTCGCACGTGCTGCCCGCGCCGTGGGATGCCGACTCTGCCGCGACCCCTTCCCGCCATCAGCCCGGCGAAGGCATCGGCCTCTCCATTGTGAAACGCCTGTGTGAGCTGCTCGATGCCAGCATCGAAATCGCCAGCTCGGCGGAAACAGGCACGACATTCCGCGTCGTTTTCCCCCGCCGTTACCGCCCTGAGCCCAAATCAGGCCCGTCCGCATCCTGATATCCGCCAAAGCGCACGGGCCGGTGATTCCCGCAGTGCAGATGCCGTGCAGGCCGCGACCAGGCGACCGGCTCCGGGACTCAAGCTTGCCTCGCGCCTGATTCGCGGCCCTACTGCAGTGACCCGGCCGGAAATCCCCGCTGCAGTCGCAGCTTCCGGCCCACCCCGCCCCATGAAACGATACGTCCTGCTTTTCCTTCTGGCCGCCCTGGTACCCCTGCACGCCGACACGCTGGGTGGTGCCATCAAGATCTCGCCGGTCTCCGGCTGGATGCGGGAAGAGTCGCTCGCGCCCGGGCAGGAAGAACCGCTCTTCCCGACCCTCCGCTACGTCCCGAAGGACGGCCGCAACGCCGCCATCATCCTGACGCTGCTGCCCAACGATATGCCCGGCCTGACGATCAGCAACGCCGTCGCCCTCGCCCGCTTCAACCTGCTGCTCGCCCAGCCTTATCTCGCCAACCCGGAGGACACCCCGCCCTTCACCGAGCTGGAAATCCCCAACGGCATTGCCGTCTGCATCACCAATGAGGACCCGGCCTTGATCGGCAAACCGGTCCCGCCCGGTGAGTACAGGATCGCGACCAGCGCCTGCGTCCTGCTCGACCGCAAATACGTGATCCATTGCACGATCTTTTACGACGAGATGGATTCCGCTGAACTCCGACAGGCGCTGAAAATCCTCCTTTCCGCCACCGTCAAGACTTTCACCACCAGCGTACCCTCATCCGTCATCTGATCCAACCCTGATGAAATTTTCCCGGAAATTCTGCCTCGCCACCTCAGTGCTCCTCGCGGGCGCCACGACCGCTTTCCCCGAGGCGCTGTTCAACGGCCGCGACCTGACCGGCTGGCACATCGACGTGCCGGCGATGGACAAGGACCCCGCGGTCCCGAGCCCGTTCATCGTCCGCGAGGGCCACCTCGTGAGCCTCGCCAAGCCCAATGGCCACATCATCACCGACGCCGTCTACGAAAACTACCGGCTCACGGTGGAGTACCGCTTCCCGGCCAAGCCGGGCAACTGCGGCGTGCTGGTGCACGCCTCGACGCCCCGCGCGCTGTATGGCATGTTTCCCAAGTCGATCGAGTGCCAGCTGATGCACGAGAACGCCGGCGATTTCTGGTGCATCGCGCAGGACATCACCGTGCCCGACATGGAAGCGCGCCGCGGCCCGAGGGAAAACTGGGGCGTGGACGGCAAGAAGGCCCGGCGCATACCCAACCTGACCGACGGCGCGGAAAAGCCCCCGGGCGAGTGGAACACCATGGTCATCGAATGCCTCGCGGACAAAATCAAGGTCTGGGTGAACGGCGTCCTGGTGAACTACGGCTATGATTCCCAGGCCGGGCGCGGCCAGATCGCCCTGCAGGCCGAGGGCTCCGAGGTCGAGTTCCGCAAGGTCGGGCTCACCCCGATCAGCGCCCTGACCGAGTAGTCACTCGCGGCCGCGTTGGGATTGCTTGCTCGGCGGGGCCTCGCCCGCGATGGCGATGCCGCCCGCCTCAAGTTCGCGGCGCAATTGGGGCAGGTACACGCTCTCCAGCTCTTCCAGCCGGAATGTGAGGCCGCCCGAATGCACGTCCTCGCCGAGGAAACCGAGGATATCCACCAGCTCGACAATGTCCTCGTCCAGGAAGTGCTCCTCGATCGCGACCTGGCTGTCTTCCAGCGCCGTCAGCGCCGGCCAGGGCCGCTCGTCCGCCGGATCACCCGGCCAAAGGGCGACCAAACCATGGAGTCGCGCCCGGGCGAGACGTGCGACGAAAACGCCCAGCCGCTGGTAGGCGAAGGCGGCATTGGCCAGCCGGGTCCGCCGCAGCAGATCGGCGCGTTGCTGAAGAAGTTGGTGGAAGTTCATGATGGGTGGTCTCCTGTTTTTGCGGGTTGATGTGCTCGCTTGACCGGACGCCTCTCCTCCACGGTGGAATCCCCCGGTCAGGCCCCGCCCCGGCCCGGCCCATGCCGCCGGAGTATCCATAAACCTGTGCGCCATCCTGACGTTGCCTGACCTGCTATCTCGTAGAAGTCGCTAACGCGGAATCTGTCGCTGTCTCGCTGTCTGACTCAAATCACGATCCCAACCGTGCATCTGACCTGACCTCGAACACCCCTAACCTCCGTCAGGTTTTCCGGTTCCGCAAGGTCATTTTCCAATTTCCGGGCGAGGCCCGCTCGCGCCGCGTAAGGGAGCCTGACCCCGATGTCTTCCTTCACCGCACCAAAGCCGGGGGGAGCTGTCAGCTAGGGGTGTGCCGACCGAACTCCCCATCCTTTACGTCAAGACCGGCTGCCCCTGGTGCAACGAGGTCATCGCCTTCCTTTCCGAGCATGGCATCGGTTACCGCGAGGTGAATGTCACCCATGACCCCGTCGCTCTCGCCACCATGCAACGGATTTCCAAGCAGCCCCGCGCCCCTGTCCTTGACTGGCACGGCAAGATCCTCCCCGACTTCGGCCTCAAGGAACTCAAGCCTTTCCTCCACGCCCAAAAGATCCAGTTCGAGGACAGCTGATCGGCGCGGGTTCGCGATTAATTCCACCTCACCGATGACCTCCACCGCATTGGCCCGAATGTGCCGGGTCCTGGTTCCCGGACTGTTGCTGGCCTTCACGAC
>JANMTJ010000025.1:0-3084 GCA_031390295.1 Oleiharenicola sp. | reverse complement strand
CGGGAAGCCGAGGCGCTTACTGTTGGAATCTTATCGCTGCCCTGTACGTAATCCGGCGACGTGAGTTGAATCGGCAGCGAGGTGGCGTCCTGATGCACGTTGAACATCTCGAAGACGTGATACGTCGGCGTCAGCACCATTTTTTCCTTCTCCGTGAGGATCATGGATTGCAGGACGTTGGCGAGCTGGGCGATGTTCGACATTTTCACGCGGTCGGCGTGGTGATGGAAAATGTTCAGCGTCAGCGCCGCCACGAGCGCATCGCGCAAGGTATTTTGCTGGTAGAGAAATCCGGGATTCGTGCCCGGCTCCACGTCATACCAGGTGCCCCACTCGTCCACGACGAGGCCAACGCGCTTCTGCGGGTCATACTTGTCCATGATCGCGCTGTGCTTCGTGACGAGCGTCTCCATCAGCAGGGTGTTGCGCATGGTGGTGAACCACTGGTCCTCGGCGAAACCGGTGGCGGGGCCCTTCTTGCCCCAGTTGCCGGTGGGCAGGGTGTAATGGTGCAGCGAGAGGCCGTTCATCTGCTTGGCGGCCGTGGCCATGAGTTCCTCGGTCCAGGCGTAGTTGTCGCCGTTGGGGCCGCAGGCGATGCGCTGGATGCGCTGGTTGCGGTCGTAGTTTTTGATGAACGTGTTGAAGTGCTTGTAGACGTCCGCGTAGTACTCGGGCCGCATGTTGCCGCCGCAGCCCCAGGTCTCGTTGCCGACGCCGATGTATTTCACGCGCCAGGCCTGGTCCCGGCCGTTCGCGCGGCGGAGGTCGGCCATGGGGGACTTCGCGTCGCTGGTCATGTATTCGACCCACTCCTGGGTTTCCTGCACGGTGCCACTGCCAACGTTGACGGAGACGAAGGCCTCGCAGCCGAGCAGCTCCACGAGATCCAGAAACTCGTGCGTGCCGAAATGGTTGTTCTCCACCACGCCGCCCCAGTGGGAGTTGTACATCGCGGGCCGTTTCTCCCGCGGGCCGATGCCATCCTTCCAGTGGTATTCGTCGGCAAAGCAGCCGCCCGGCCAGCGGAGGACCGGAATCCGGAGGTTTTTCAGGGCCCCCACGACGTCGTTGCGGATGCCGCGAGTGTTCGGGATGGGCGAGTCGGGACCGACCCAGAGGCCGCCGTAGATGCAGTGGCCAAGGTGCTCGGCGAAATGGCCATAAATTTCACGACTGATCACCGGGCCGGTCTGGCCGGCATGGAGCGTGAGGGTGGCGGTTTCGCCGGCGCGGAGCGCGGGGGTCAGGAGGAGAAGCGAACCAAGCAGAACGGGGGTCAGTTTCATGGGGAGGGGTCCGTCATCCAAGGGCATTTTGCGCGCCAGCGAAAGGGTTGCTCCCCTTGACAGTCATGTGAACGATGCGGCGGACAATCCGACCGCCACCCCTTTGACGGGCGGGCGGCACGGGGGTTGACTGGAGGTTCGCACTGTGGTGCAAGCACTGCCACCCGGCGCGATCCGCAACCATGAAGCAACTCCTGCACGGCACCTGTTACTACCCCGAACTCTGGCCCGAGTCCGACATTGATCGCGATATCGCCGGGATGAAGCGACTCGGCCTGAACCTGGTGCGGATCGGCGAGTTCACCTGGTCGAAGCTGGAACCGGACGAGGGCAGGGTCTCCGTGGATTTCTTCGTGCGCGTGCTCGACAAGCTCCACGCGGCCGGGCTGGGCGTGGTGTATTGCACGCCGACACCGACCCCGCCGGTGTGGCTGACCCATGGCCGGCCCGACCGCTGCTTCGTCGACGCCGAGGGCCGCGTGATGAGCCACGGCGCCCGGCAGCACGCCTCCTACGAGCATCCCGAGGTGCGGGCCGCCTGCCTGCGCATCGTCGAGGCCCTGGCGCAAGCCGTCGGCCGACACCCCGCGATCATCGCCTGGCAGATCGACAACGAGTTCAAGTGCCACGTCGGCGAGGACTTCAATTCGCACGCCGTCGCCCACTGGCACCGCTGGCTCGAGCAGCGCCACGGCACCATCGCGAAACTGAACGACGCCTGGGGCACCGAGATCTGGAGCGAGCGCTACCAGCGCTTCGACCAGGTGCCCGCGCCGCAGCGCACGCCCTTCCTGCACAACGCCTCGCTCAGCACCGCCTGGCGGATGTTCAGCCGCGAGAGCATCGCGGAGTTCATGGACGCGCAGGCCGCGATCCTCCGCCGCTACACGGACAAGCCGATCACGCACAACACCGTCGCCTTTTTCTCGCTGAACCAGGAGCGGATGTTCGCCAACCTCGATTTCGCCTCGTTCGACGCCTATGCCGACCGCGACCACTGGTCCTCGATCATTTTCGACAACGATTTCTGCCGCCCGATGAAGCCCGGCCGTGCGCACTGGTTCATGGAGACCAGCGTGGCGCACAACGGCTGGTGCGGGCACCACGAGACCGCGCACCCGCCGGGCTTCCTCGCCGTCGAGGCCGTCGCGTCCTTCGGCCTCGGCGCGCAGGCGATCAATTACTGGCTCTGGCGCCAGCAGCGCACCGGCTGCGAGCTGCCGCACAGCGCCATCATGAGTGCCTGGTTCAAGCCGTCGATTGGTTACCCGGAGGTGCAAAAAGTCGAGGCCGCGCGCCAGCAACTTGAGCCGCTCCTGGTCGCGAGCCAACCCGCCGTCGCCGAGGCCGCCGTCACGTGGTCCGACCTCGGACGCGCCATGCTCCAGACCGAGCCGCTCGGCGCCCGGGTGGGTCATGAGGTGGATTTTATTAAATCGGTCGCGGCGTGGCACGGGTTGCTGCTCGCGGCCGGCATCCACCGCGACGTCCGCTTCGAGGGCGCGGCCCTCGCCGGCCTGAAGCTGCTCATCACGCCGATGATGCCGTATGTATCGCCGGCTTTTCTGGCGAAGGCGGAAAAGTTTGTCCGCGCCGGTGGTGTCTGGATCTGCGCCCCGACGACCGGCACGCGCGGCGCCGAGCACACCGTGCCGACCGATGCCGGGCTTGGCGCGGTGGATGCCTTGGCGGGCGTCGAGACCGTCTTTTCGTTTCCCATCACCGGCACGGGCTCGACGGGCAAGGCTTTCGGGCTCAAGGCCCCGGTCGCCGGCTGGTGCTCCGCGCTCCGGCC
>JANMTJ010000710.1:0-1611 GCA_031390295.1 Oleiharenicola sp. | reverse complement strand
TTTCCTCGGAGGTTGTTACTTGGGCCAGGGCCGGGTTAAGGCCGAGCAGAACCGAAAGGGTGGCAGTAGTGCAAAGCGCACCCAGTTTTCTGCGGCTGACAGAGAACGGGTTGCGCGACATGGAGGTGTGCGTAGGGGTCATGTTCAAGGGTAACGGGGTTACGGTTTACAAAGAACAGCGGGGTAAACGCTGCTTTCCTACCTCCACATGCGCCATCAGCGGTCAAATCCCGACAAGCGATGACAAAAAATCCGGCCACCGGGCCACGGATGGCATCTGGCTGGTTAGGGCGTGCGGGGGTATGATTCGAATTGGGCGAGGCTTTCCCGCAGCAAAATCCGGGCAAAAAGCCAGTCGAACCAGAAACCTTGCACCGGACCACCGGCATCTAGCCGGGTTTTGAACTTGTTTTCGACGATCTCCCGGCCCGCCGCCAGTTCGGCCCGGGCCTCCTCGGTCCGGCCCAGCCGATGGTAGGACATCGCGAGTATCACCTGGGCGGTGGCGGTGCGCGGCGCATTGGTCCCGGGGTAAGCCAGACACCGGCGGCACCACTCCGCTGCCTTCAGGTAGTTGCCGCGGCGGTATTCCAACAAGCCAAGCGAGATGGAGCGCCAGGCCGCCGTGAAGACGTCGCCGCCCTGATCGGCCTCGACGAGGAGCTGGGCCGTGGCCTCCGCCAGCGGCTTCAAGGACTCAATGAGGCGTTCGTTGGCCGGCAGGAGGAGGCTGATCTTGACGATCCGGTCGGCGAAGGGACGGGGTGTTTGCGTGAAGCGCGCGATCGCACCCTGTCTGAAGCGCTCGTAGCTGTTCGTGTCACCCAATTCGATGAAAATGGGTCCGCCCCGCAGATAATCCAGCGCGGAAACGTCGGAGCCATCGAGCTGGTCGACCTGCAGCAACAGGACCATGCGATCCGCCGCCTGTTTCCACTGCAGGCGCAGCACGTGCCACTCCGCAACCGAGCGCAGCACCGCCGCACCTTCGAGGGTGGGCTGACTCGGGGATATTTCCATCACCAGCTTGTCGGCTTCCTCGAACCTTTCCTGGCTGACCAACAAGGCCGCTTGCGAAATTTTCTCCCGCACCTCGGCCTCATGGCGCAGCCGGCCCTGCTGCTGCTCGGCGGCCACGGCCCGCTGGTGGGCCTCCCTTTCCTTGAGGAAGAGCCAGGTGGAGGTGCCGAGGCCGATGACGAGCGCGGCAGCCACCGCGCTGCCGGCGGCAAACACGACCCGGTTCCGGCGCACGAGTTTTTGGAACCGGTAGAGTCGGCTCGGCGGCCGGGCCATGACCGGCTCGTTGTTCAGGTGGCGCTGGATGTCCAGCGCCAGACCGTTGGCCGTTTCGTAACGGCGGCCCCGGTCCTTCTCCAGGGCCTTCATGACGATCCAATCGAGGTCGCCATGGAGCAGGGTGGCCAGACGGTGAGGCTCGGCTTGGCGTTCCCGGGCGGTTTTGACCAGTTCTGCACCCTGCAGGGTGTTCAGCCGCATGGAAGGCCGGGCGGGTTCCTTTTCCCGCAGGGTCCGGCGCATCTCCTCGAGGCCGGATTCCAGGAGCTGCTTGGCGTCGAACGGGGTCGTGCCCGTCAGCAACTCGTAAAG
>JANMTJ010000704.1:0-2534 GCA_031390295.1 Oleiharenicola sp. | reverse complement strand
TTCGTGAGATAGCGGGAGGGCGGCTTGCCCTCTTTGCGGGCTTCGGTGCATTCCAAGGTGACGGTTTCTTGCATGGCGATAAATGGGTTGTAAGGGGCGAAGAAAGGCCGCGCGCGAAGGGTGCGCAACCTAATTCTTTATCTGTAGGGCTGCCGCTTGCCGGCAGGCCGTGGCCCGGCGGCAAGCGCCGGCCCTACATAGACTTAGCTAGGCGCTTACCTTCTTTTCGGTCAACGGCATCATCACCCCGCGCCGGAAGAGCGTCACCTGCCCCGTGCTCGATGAAACCACCAGGGCGATGCAGTCGGCCGCCACCGAGATGGCCGCCGCCGCCGCGTGGCGCGAACCCAGTCCGCTGGGCAGCGAGTGATTGTAGTCCGCCGCCTGGATCAGCGAGCCTGCGGCCTCCACCACCCCGTCGCCGCGGATGACGAACGCCCCGTCGATGGACGAAAATTCCTTGATGGTCTCGTCCATGAAGGGATTGAGGATGTTCCGGTCCTCCTCCCGGTAGCCGTAAAACGGATTGAGCACGAGTGGCTTGGTCAAGCTCGCCAGCTTCTCGCTGTCGCCGACGACGAACAGACACCCGACCGGCCGGCCCTCGCGGCCCTCGACGGCCAGTTCCGTCGCCACGGCGATGACGCGCTCCAGCACCTCGGGCTTCACATCGGGGGGCAGCAGGTCGGCGTGCCCGGTCAGCAGGGACTGGAATTCCTTCTCCACGTCCACGACCACGATCGAGTCAAACTGGTTGGTGCCGGCAATGCCGCCGACGCAACAGAGCCGGTCCTTGAAGGTGATGAGCCCGCGCGTGATCCCGACAAGCACCGCGCTGCGCAATTGGGCCATGCGCTGGTTGGAGAAGGAGCGCACCTGGATGGTGTCATCGAACCGGCGGGACCGGACCTCGCCCTCCGGCAGATTGCGCGTCACGAGGATCGTCTTGATCTGCGCCTCCCACTTCGGCGCCCGGAACCGGCCCGCGAAGGTGTCGCCAAAAACCATCAGCCCGGTGCAACCGCTGGCGACGGCTATTTTCTCGGTTTCGCGCAGGATCACGCGGTTGACGCGGGTCTGGGCCGCTGGGAGCGGCTTGGCCGCCACCCCGCCGAAGCCCGCGAAAAGCCGGTCGTAAAGCGTGCCGAGATCGGGCGCCCGGACGAGGCTGTCGACAAACTCCGGTTCCTTGAGCAGCTGCGCCAGCGCCGCGAGCAGCTGCAGGTAGTCCCGCGTCTTCTCATCGGCGATGAGCATGATCACGAGTCGCACCGGCTCGCTCTCCATCGCGCTGTCGTAGCGGATGCCGTAGTGGCTGCGCCCCACGGCCAGAATGTAGCGGCGGTCCATCTTCACCCGCACATGGGGCATCGCCACGCCGAGCCCGAGGTAGGTCGTCATCGTGCTCTCGCGGCGGAGGAGGCCCTTGAGCAGGGTGTCCTTGTTCAGGTCGGGGAACCGGTCGACCGTGTGGTTGAGCAGCTCCACCAGCGCGCCCTCGAGGTCGGCGCTGCCCAGGTCGACGATGCGACTGCGGGAGATGTATTTGTCGAGCCGCATGGGTCAGCGTGCCGCGGCGCGGCGCCTTACTTCTCCCACTCCAGCGCGCCCTTCTTGACCTCGTAGAAGAGCCCGAGCACGAGCACGCCGAGGAAGAACATCATGGGGGCCAGGATGGCGATGTGGTTGGCCAGGAAATCACGGTAGACAAACGTCCACGGGATGAGGAACACGACCTCGATGTCGAAGAGGATGAAGAGCATGGCCGTGACATAGAACTTCACGGAAAAACGGGTGTGCGTGCTGCCGTCGGACAGGATGCCGCACTCATAGGCCGCATCCTTGATCTTGCTGCCGCGGGCGCGCTGTCCGACCAGATGGCTCAGCGCGATCACTCCGCTGGTGATCACGCCGGCGAGCACGATCTGGATGAGGAACGGCAGGTAGGCGGCGTAGGACATCAACCGCTAGCGTCCTCACCCCCGCGCCGGGATTCAAGGGGAAAGTTTCGTTTTTCCGATTGCAGGCCGGGCCGCCGGGCCCTCGACTGGCCGCGTGGTTGCCGAAGCCGATTATCGCATCAAACTCCCCGTCTTTGAGGGTCCGTTGGACCTCCTCCTCTTCCTCATCCGGAAGAACGAGCTCGATATTTACGACATCCCCATCGCGACGGTGACGAAACAATATCTGGAGGTCATCTACGCCATGAAGGAGCTCCAGATCGAGGTCGCCGGTGATTTCTTCGTCATGGCCGCGACCCTGATGGAGATCAAAAGCCGGATGCTCCTGCCCAAGCACCAGCAGGCGATCGACCCCAATGCGGAGGAGGACGACCTCGATCCGCGCTGGGAACTCGTCCACCAGCTGCTCCAGTACAAGAAATTCAAGGAGGCCGCCGGCAACCTCGGCCAGATGTCCCTTGACGCCCAGAACATGCTGTCGCGGCCCGCGGGCTCGGCCTTCGCCCCGGCCGCCGAGCGCCCCCTCAGGCATGTGGACCGCATCGAGGTGTGGAACTCTTTCAACCTGGTCCT
>JANMTJ010000693.1:0-9266 GCA_031390295.1 Oleiharenicola sp. | reverse complement strand
TCACCGGTGTCGGTGGACTGCTTCAGCCCCTGCTTTTCCACGATGACATCCGGCAGGTCGCCGGTCTGAAACATCGTCACGAAGACCTCCTTGGCGATGGAGTTGGAGATGACGCCCGACTCCACGAGCTTCACCAGTCCGGCGACGTGCGGGGGCTGAATCTTGGATTCAGCGAGGGACAGTTTCGCCGCCGCAAGCTCGCGCAGCAGATCATTGGCGATCCAGTTGCCCGCAGCCTGGGGCGCGGCACCGAGCTGGGCGGCAGCCTCAAAGTAGTTGGCCAATTCGCGGTCAGGCACGAGCACCGACGTGATCGTGTAGGGCAGCTGGTAATCCGCCATGAAACGCCGCTGCCGGTCAAAATGGTGCTCGGGAACGGTGGCTCGGATTGCCGTCTTCCACGCCTCATCCACCTTCACGGGCATGAGGTCGGGATCGGGGAAGTAGCGGTAGTCGTGCGCCATCTCCTTCGACCGGAGCGACTGGGAGGTGCCGGTCTGGCCGTCAAAATCACGGGTTTCCTGCACGATGGTGCCGCCGCTCCCGGCGACGGCGATCTGCCGGCGGATCTCGTGGGCGATGCCGTCGCGCACAAACGAGATGGAGTTGAGGTTCTTCAGCTCGACCTTGGTGCCGAGCTTCGTCCCGCCCACCGGCCGGATGGAAATGTTGGCATCGCAGCGCATCTGGCCCTTCTCCATGTCGCAGTCGGAAATGCCGCCCTGCACGAGGGCGATGCGCAGGGAGGTGAGCAGCGCGTAGGCCTCGTCCGCGCTGTGCAGCGCAGGCTCGGTCACGATCTCCATCAGCGGGGTGCCGGCGCGATTGTAGTCCACGAGCGAGTCGCTGGCGCCATGGTTGAGCTTGCCGACGTCCTCCTCGAGGTGGATGCGGGTGAGCGGGATCTTCTTGTGCTCGCCCATGACGTTGCGCGCCGGGCCGGGCAGCTCGATCTCCACCTCACCGCCGAGGCAGATGGGCTGGTCGTACTGGGAAATCTGGTAGTTCTTGGGCGAGTCGGGATAGAAGTAGTTTTTCCGGTCCCACTTGCAGACCGGGGCGATCGCGCAGCCGAGAATGAGGCCGGCCTTGATGATCTTGTCCAGGGCCTCCTTGTTCAGGACGGGCAGCGCCCCGGGCAGGGCGAGCACGACGGGATCGACGAGGGTGTTCTCCGGCTCGCCGTAGCCGGCGGCGACGCGGGTGAACATCTTCGACGCCGTGCGCAACTGCACGTGGACCTCCAACCCGATGACGGCTTCGTATTGGGATGATGAGTGGGACACAGAGGAAGAGGGAGATGACACAGAGATCACAGAGCAAGACGACGCAGACCTTTGGTCAAAATAGTTGAGCGGAAATTCATCAGCAGTCCGATACGGCAGCTAGTAAATTTAAGATACGTCAGAACCTGGGCGTCATGCACCTCAAGCAAGGCGTCAACTGTCTTGAGCTCGACCACCACCAATCCCTTTACCAGGAAATCCAGCCGGCAGGCATCATCGATGATCAGGTTTTTGTATTGGACGGGACAAAGTTTCTGTTGCTCAAAGGGAATTTTTCTCAGTTCGAGTTCATGGGCCAGCGCACGTTGATAGGCCGATTCGAGCAAACCGGGACCCAGTTCCTTGTGAACCTCGATCGCCGCACCAATCACCGCTTCCGTTAGGTTATTTATTTCAGTATTCATTCCTCTGTGCCCTCTGTGTCATCTCGGTGTGCTCTGTGTCTCAAAGACTTGGGTGCCGCGTGTGCCAGGGGTGCGCCTGCTCGTAGTGCCGGGCGATGGCCAGCAGGCCGGCCTCGTCGAAGGGCCGGCCGATGAGTTGCAGGCCGATGGGCAGACCGCCGCCCGTGAAACCACAGGGCACCGAGATGCCGGGCAGGCCGGCGAGGTTCACGCTGATGGTGTAGATGTCGGTCAGATACATCGCGAGCGGATCGGAGGCTTTCTCCCCGAGCTTGAACGCCGCCGTCGGCGAGGTCGGTGAGAGCAGCGCATCACAATCCCGCAGCACGGCGGTGAATTCGTTGCGGATGAGGGTGCGGACCTTCTGGGCGCGCAGGTAGTAGG
Organism: Oleiharenicola sp.; assembly: GCA_031390295.1. Lineage (GTDB taxonomy): Bacteria > Verrucomicrobiota > Verrucomicrobiia > Opitutales > Opitutaceae > Lacunisphaera. The sequence goes on along the minus strand of JANMTJ010000693.1, from coordinate 7,192 downwards.
CGTCGTAGTAGCCACTGCTCAGGACGTGGGTGCCGAGAATGATGCGGCGTTTCACCTCGTCGCCAAAACCCTCGGCCCGCGACTGGAAATAGAGGTCAACGGCATCCTTCGCCTTGGCCGAGCGATGCCCGTAGCGCACGCCGTCGTAGCGTGCCAGGTTCGACGAGGCCTCGGCGGTGGCGATGAGGTAATAGACCGCCACGGCGTATTCGGCCGCCAGCGGCAGCGAGACCTCCCGGATTTCGCAACCGGCCTTCCGGTAGTGTTCGATCGCCGCCCGCACCGCCGCGCCCACCCCGGGATCGAGACCAGCGCCGAAAAATTCCCTGGGCACGCCGAGCTGCCATGGCCCTTTGCGCCGGCTGAGCTCCGCGCGGTAGTCGGGCACTTCAGCCTTGAACGAGGTTGAGTCGCGCGGGTCGTGCCCGGCAATCGCACCGAGCACGAGAGCCGCATCCTCCACGGTGTGGGTCAGGGTGCCGATCTGATCGAGGGAGGAGGCGTAAGCGGCCAGACCGTAGCGCGAGACCAGGCCGTAGGTGGGTTTCAGACCCACCACCCCGCAGAGCGCTGCCGGCTGGCGGACGGAACCGCCGGTGTCGGAACCGAGCGACACGGGCACCTCGCCGGCGGCCACGGCGGCGGCCGAGCCGCCCGAACTGCCCCCGGGCACGCAGGTGAGATCCCACGGGTTGGCCGTCGGACCAAACGCGGAATTCTCCGTCGAGGAACCCATGGCGAATTCGTCCATGTTGAGCCGGCCGAAGGGGATCGCGCCGGCCGCCTTCAGCTTTTCCGTCACCGTCGCATCGTACGGCGAGATGAAGTTCGCGAGCATCCTGCTTGAGCAGGTGAGCGGCTGGCCCGCCACCGCGATGACGTCCTTGAAACCGACCGGAATACCCTCGAGTGGTCCGCACGCCTGCCCGGCGGCCCGGCGCTGGTCGGAAGCCGTGGCCAGGGCCAGCGCGCCGGTCTCATCGCAGGAATTGAAGGCTTTCACCCGACCGTCCACCGCCTTCAGACGCGCGAGACACGACTGCACGAGCCCGACGGAGGAAATTTTTCCTGAGCCAAGGAGTTCCGCCAGCCGGGCGGCGGGAAGATGAATGAGATCGTCCGCCATCGGTTACTCCACGACTTTGGGCACCACGATCATGTGTTGCCGCTGGGCGGGCGCGTTGCGCAGCGCTTCCGCCACCGGCAAACCGGGGCGGGCGACATCCTCCTGCCAGACATTGAACACCGGGGAGGCGTGCGCCATGGGCTCCACGCCGGCCACGTCCACCTGCTTGAGCTTGTCGACGTACTGCAGGATGTCGCCGAGCTGGCGCGAGAATTTCTCCTGCTCCGCCGCGGTCAGGGCGAGGCGGGCCAGGTTGGCCAGGTAGTCGATATCGAGGTCGGAATTTGCACTCATCGGGACGGAGGATACTTACCCCAAGCAGGCGGCGGAAAGCCGGGTTGGCAACCGGCAAAAAACAACCCGGGTCGCCCCGTTCCCGGTGCTAGCTTGACCCCAACGGCCAATCGTTATCCGCTCTTCCCGTGCTTCTCTTCAAAAAGATCCTGGATTTCCAGAAGTCCGATGGTGGTCTGCTCGACAAACGCGGGGCCAAACGTTATCCGGTCGGGGTCAAGTTCCCGCTCAAGGTCAAGATCACCCTGAGCGCGCGCGACGGGGAGGGCCGGCTGCTCCCGGCGGGCAAGCACGCCTCCATGGATTGGGGCGGCCAGCCACTCAACCTCTCGACCAGCGGCCTGAGCATCCGCCTGCACCCGGCCGCCATCGCGTCCAAAGGGGAAAGCTGCGCCATAAAACTCGAACTCGACAACAAGCTGTTCGAACTCGACGCCACGGTGGCGAACTATCGCACCGGCCAGGCCTTTGTCACCGCCGGCGTGTTGCTGAAGTTTCCCGATGCCTACTCCCAAAAGGCCTACCAGCAATTGATGGAGCCCGTCATCATCGGCTCCACCTTTGATTCCATCGCCGTCGCCCGCGTGAAGCAGGACCTGCCCGGGCTGTTCAAGGAACAATATGAGGGCCAGTCCGAGAGCGTGCTCAGCATCTGGCGCGACAGCACGGGCAAGATCCCGAAACTTTTCGAAATGCTGGTGCATGACTACTGCGTCCGGGGCAACAGCGAGGCTTCCGGCCTGAACATCAGCTACCGGGACGGGGGCAAGGCCGGCAAACGGGAATCGAGGCCGGCCGTCTCGGTCCCGCTGAGCCGCGATCACCAGACGGAAATCCGGCAATTTTTCCAGTTCATCGTGCTGAACCTCGGCAAGGATGTTCCCGGCGAGGTGAAAAAATTCCTGGAACTGTTCGCGGTCTGATCGATCCCGCCGGCGCGATCAGGCGCGGACGGTGACGCGGCCGTCGGCGACGATACCCTGCTGGATCTGCAGGAAGACCGCGTTGACCTCGTCGTCGGTGAGCGTGCGCTCGGCCGAGCGGAACGAAAGCGCGAACGCCAGGCTCTTCTTCCCCTCGGGGAGACCGGCGCCCCGGTAGACATCGAAGGCCTCGACCGCCTCCACGGCGAAGGTGCTGCCCGTCACCGCCCGGGCGGCCTGGAGGAGCTGCTGGCGCACATCCTCGGCGTGACGCGAGGCCTCCACCACCAGCGCCAGGTCGCGCAAGGCGGAGGGAAAGAGGCTGAAATTCTGAAAGCGGCGGCGAGCCGACCCGCCGGTCATATTCTCCGGCAAAATCGCAAACATACCCGCCCAAACCCGGCCCTCGATCCCGGCGGCGCGGACCATGGCGAGGTTCAACAGGCCGAAACGGGCGGTCCAGCCCTGCTTGAGGTCGCCGGCGGCGGCCGCCTGCCCTTCCTGCCAGCCCCAGAAGGCGCCCGTGACCGGAGCCAGCGGCTGGGCGGACAGGTCAAGGCCGGCGTGGGACGCGATCACCTCCATGTGCCGTTTCACCGTGTAGAAATCCGGCGCCGGCCGGGCCAGCCACGCCCGGGCCTTGGGATTCTCCGCGATGATGAAACCAACGCCGGCGCACTCGTGCACCGTGCCATTGACCTCCATGAACACCCGGCCGGTCTCGCACAACCGGGCGACCTGGTTGCCGCGCGACTGGTTGAGCTTGAGCGACTCCAGCAACCCAAGCACGAGCGTGGGCCGGAGGTGCGACTGCTCCTCGACAAATGGATTGGTCAGAGCCAGCTCCTGCACGGCCGTGTCGGACACCCAGGTCTTGAGCTCCCGGGCCGAGCGCAGCGTGTAGTTCACGCACTCGTGGAAATGTTGGCCGACGAGATAACCGGTCACGTGGCGGTTGAAGACCACGGTGGGCGCGTCCTCCGAGTCCACGAGAGCCGGGCCGATGGCGGGTGCGGCCGGCACGTTCTCGGTGCCGTAAATGCGCAGCACCTCCTCCACGAGGTCAATGGGACGGTCGAGATCAGCGCGCCAGCTCGGCACTGTCACCGTCCAGGCCGGGCCACGATGCTCGGTCGGCTCCTCGTGCCGGATGACCAGGTCGAGCGCCTCCAAGGCCGCGCGTTGCTCGTCGGCGGGGATATCGAAGCCAAGCTGCTCGTTGATGTAGGCCGGGGTGACGACGATCTCGCGCTGCCACGGTACATCGCCGCCGATCTGGAAGGACGGGCCGACCACGGTGCCGCCGGCGGTCTCGAGCAACAGGTCCACGGCGCGCGACGCGGCCTCCAGCGTGCTGTGCGGGTCCACCCCGCGCTCAAAGCGATACGAGGAGTCCGAGGCCAGCCCGAGGCGCTTGGAAGTGGCCCGCACGGACTGCGGACGGAAATAGGCGGCCTCGAGCACGATGTCGGTGGTGGATTCGTCCACGCCGGCGTCGGTCCCGCCCATGATACCGGCCACCACGAGCGGTTTCGCCGCGTCGGCGATGACGAGCATGCGGCTGTTCAGCACCCGCTCCTTGGCGTCGAGTGTGACCAGCTTTTCCCCGTCGGTGGCGCGGCGGATGACGAGCTGCCGGCCGCCGATCTTTTTCGCATCGAAGACATGCAACGGCTGGCCCAGCTCGAGCATGACGTAATTGCCCGTGTCCACGAGATTGTTGATCGGGCGCAGGCCGACGGCCTGCAGACGCTCCTGCATCCATGCCGGGCTCGGGCCGACCTTGACGCCGGCGAGGGCGATGCCGATGTAAAGCGGGCAGTCAGCGGCTGCCTCCACGCGGATGTCGGCCAGGATGTCGGGACGCGCACCGTGCGTCTCGCCGCGGAATTTCACCTCCGGGTAACTGACCTCCTTGCGGAACCACGCGGCCAGCTCGCGCGCGATGCCGATGTGGCTGAGGGCATCGGGCCGGTTGGGCGTGATCTCAAGATCGAACACCGTGTCGCCGCCCGGAATCGCCTCGTTGATCGGCGTGCCGATGGCGAGGGAACGGTCGAGCAGGAGCAAACCGGCGTGCTCGCCGCCGAGGCCGAGCTCGTCGGGCGCACACATCATGCCGTCGGACTGCTGGCCGCGGATCTTGGACTGCTTGATCTTGAAGTCACCGGGCAGCACGGCGCCGGGCAGGGCCACGGGCACGCGGTGGCCGGCATCGCAGTTGGGCGCGCCGCACACGATGGTGCGCACGCCGCCCTGGGCCGCGCCGACATCCACCGTGCAGACGGAGAGTTTGTCCGCGTTGGGGTGCTTGTCGCGGGTCTTGATCTCGCCCACGACGACATTCGCCAGCGGGGGCAGGCCGGTGCTGGCCACGCCCTCGACCTCGAAGCCGAGAAAGGTGATGGCGCGCTGGAGTTCGTCGGTAGAGACACCGTCGAGATTCACATACTGTTTGAGCCAATTAAGAGAGATTTTCACGGAAGGGAATTTTCCGCGGATATCGCGGATAGGCGCGGATAAAGGTTTGGAGTATCAGCGTTCATCCGCGTGATCCGCGGAGAATCATTCAGGAGAATTGTTTCAGGAAGCGGACGTCGTTCTGGTAGAAATAGCGGATGTCATCGATGCCATAGACGAGCATCGCGAGACGCTCGAGGCCCATGCCGAAGGCGTAGCCGCTCCAGACCGTGGAGTCGTAGCCGACCGCCTCGAAGACCGAGGGATCGACGAGGCCGCAGCCGCCGATCTCGATCCATTCCTTCTTCACCTTGGGCAGGTGCCGGGCGGAGAGATCGACCTCGAACGACGGCTCGGTGTAGCCGAAATAGTGCGGACGGAAGCGCGTCTTGGTGTCCTTACCGAGCAGCGAAGCGAAGATGTAGTCGAGCAGCGCCTTCAGGTCGCGCACCGTGACGTGCTTGTCCACGTAGAGGCACTCGAGCTGGTGGAAATTGGCGCTGTGCGTGGCATCCGAGGTGTCGCGGCGGTAAACCCGGCCCGGCGCAACGATGCGGATCGGCGGTTCGCCCTTGAGCATCGTGCGAATCTGGACCGACGACGTGTGGGTGCGGAGGAGGTATTTCTCCCCCGGGACCTTCTTCGCGATGTTGCCGAAGCGGGCGTTCTCGGGGAAATAAAAGGTGTCCTGCTCGGCGCGCGCGGGGTGGTCGGCGGGCGTGTTGAGGGCATCGAAGCAGTAGAACTCGGTCTCGACCTCGGGGCCGTCGGCGACGGTGAAGCCGGCCTTGCGGAGGATGCGGCACATTTCCTCGCGGACGAGGGTGAGCGGGTGCGTCGTGCCCGGGCCGGTTTCCGGCGACGGCAACGTGGGATCGACGGCGGGCCCGAGCTGGGCGGTGATTTCCGACCCGGCAATGCGCGCCAGGGTGGCATCGAGCCGGGCCTGCAATTGCGCCTTGGCCTCGTTGATGAGTTTGCCCATGGCCGGGCGCTGCTCCTTCGGCACGGCGCCCATCTGCTTCATCAGGGCGGTGAACTCGCCGTTCGGCCCCACATAGCGGGCCTTGGCGGCCTCAAACTCGGCGCGCGTCTTCAGGACGGCCAGCTCGGGCTGGGCCTTGGCCAGGATCGCATTGAGGGTGGCTTGCATGAAGGTGATTAAGACAGAATAAACAAAATGGACAGAATCAGGCTGAAGGCTTTGCAGCCGGCTGGTAGAGGCGATACTTCTTTTTGAATTCGAGACGGGAAGCGCCGAAATTCAGGAGCAACCCCTCATCGATTCCGGTCGCCGTGAGATAATTGACGAGCTGCACTTCGTGAGCAGCAACCAGGGTCTGGACCGCCTTATTCTCCACCAACAACAGCTTGTTGATGAGCATGTCGGCATCGAAGACGCCGACCACCACATTGTCATATTTCACCTGCAACCTGACCTCCGTTTCAACCCCGAGGCTGGATTGGCGAAGCTCGTGAGCCAAGGCGTTCTGGTAGACTGACTCAAGAAACCCGGGCCCCAGAGTCGAATGAACCTTCATCGCCAAACCGATCACCTGCCCAGCCAGATCGTAGGTCACAGGCTCTGTCGCCATTTTGTTCATTCTGTTGATTCTGTCAGAAATTAAAAAGGACGGGCCCGCGGGGAGCCCGTCCTTCAGAGAAATGGTCTTTTTGACCGGAAGGCGAGCCTCCAAAGGCTCGCGTCCATCGACTCAGGCCTTGGCGGCCTTGGTTTTCAACGCGGCCTGGGCCTGCTTGATCAAACCGCCAAACGCCACGGGGTCGGCGATCGCGATCTCGGAGAGCTGGCGGCGGTCGAGCTGGATGTTGGCGGCCTTGAGGCCCTCGATGAAGCGGCTGTAGCTCATGCCGGCCTCGCGGCAGGCGGCGTTCAGGCGCACGATCCAAAGGCCGCGCATGTTGGCCTTCTTCTTCTTGCGATCGATGTAGGCGTATTGCCAGGCATGCTGGACCGCTTCCTTGGCGTAGCGGAACAGCTTGGATTTATTGCCGAAATAGCCCTTGGCGTATTTCAGGACCTTCTTGTGTCGCTTGCGCGACGCGGGGGAGTTTGTGGCACGAGGCATGTTATATGGTGGTTGGGGGCCGGCGGGTCGTCTCGTTAGGATTCACCCGCCAGGCGGAGTTGGGATGGTGCGCGACAGGTTACCGGAGGCCGAAGGGCAGGCAGCGGAGGAGCGGCTTGGCATGACCGGGAGCCACGAGCTTGTCGCGGGAGGCACGTCGTTTGGACTTCGTGCTCTTCGCGGCCAGCAGGTGACGGAAACCGGGCGTGCGGCGGATCAGCTTACCCGTACCGGATATCTTGAAGCGCTTGGCAACGGACTTTTTGGTCTTTTGCATGGATGGAGCGGACCAAAACAGA
>JANMTJ010000658.1:0-2003 GCA_031390295.1 Oleiharenicola sp. | reverse complement strand
GATCGCCAAGCGGATGATCGACGAACTCATGCCTGCCATCCGGGCGGACAGGAAGCGGGTGAAGACCATGACGGTCAAGGTGCGCTACCCGGGCATGGAGAACAGCACGACCGGGCGCAGCCTCGCCGAGGCCACTGACCTAGAGGCGCCGTTCTATCCACTGGTCGAGCCCCTGCTGCGAGCCGCGTGGACGAAGCGCCGGCCGCTCCGACTCGTGAGTGTGCGATTTTCCAATGTGGAGGAGAAGGGGTCGCAGTTGGAGATGTTTGGCCAGACGGACGAGAAACAGCGCCGCCTGGCCGCGGTCCTGGACAAATTGAACGGCAAGGGGAAAAAGGGCGTCGTGCGCCATGGGCATCAGATCCAAAAGGAAGATTAACCACGACGACACAACGGCACCACGCGCTTTTAAGCTTGGTCTTCGCTTCGTCGTGACGTGGTGTCGTGGTGGTGAATGATATAGACCAACGTATAACCGCGGCCAAGCAGGCCGTCTTGGCCGAGACAGAGCTCCTGCATCGGGAATTCGGCCGGGCCAAACCCGTGATCAAGCACGATGGCACCAAGGTGACACCGGTGGACATCGCCATCTCGCAGCATCTGCAGGACGCGATCACGCAGGCGTTTCCCGCGGACCAGTTTTTCAGTGAAGAACTCGTCCCGACCGCCGCGCCGGTGCCGGTGACATCCCGCTTCTGCTGGGTGTGCGACCCGATTGACGGCACAAACAACTACGCCAATGGCATCAGCCACTGCGCCATCTCGCTCGCACTGTTGGAGAACGGGGTTCCAGTCTATGGAGTGATCTACGATCTGGCGCGGCGCACCCTCATTACGGGAGGCCCCGGACGCGGGGTATGGGATGGCGACAAGCCGGTCAAAGGGCGGCCGGAGGCCCCGGGCGGCCACAGCCTGATCGGATTTCATTCCCCGGTAGACAAGAGCCACGCCGCCGAGGGCAAGCGGTTGATCGAGAATTTCAAGATCCGCGGACTCGGGAGCAGCACCTTGCACCTGGCCTATGCCGCCATCGGGCTGCTCGACGGGGTGGTGGACCACAACAACAAGGTCTGGGACATCGCCGCCGCCTGCGCACTGCTGCAGGAGGCCGGCCTCGAAATCCATTACCTGGAGAATCCGCCGTTTCCGATGAAGGAGTTCACCCTCAAGGCCGCCCGGGTCCAATACGTCACCGGCAGCAAGGCGATGGTGGCGCGGTTGCGCGAGGTTCTAGGCCGCTAGACTTGATAGGTCTGCAGCGGCACCGGATCGAGGACCTTGGCATTGGGCAGCTTGTCTTTAAGCTGTTCGGCGAACCACGCGCGGGCGGGCGGGTCACCGTGGGTGAGGACGATGGAGCGCGGCGAACATTTCACGGCATAGGCGAGCAGCTCGTCGCGCGTGGCGTGGCCGCTGAACTCAAAGCGCTCGATATGGGCGCGGACGCGGGTCTTGATGTTAAGCTCCTCGAAAAGAAACTGGTCGCCATTCTTGGCGGCCAGCAGGTGGCCGCCGGGGGTATCGGGGTCGCAGTAGCCAACGAAGCAGAGGCTGTGCTTGGCGTTGCCCACCAGGCAGGAGGCGAGGAGATAAGACGGGGTGTTGGCCACGACCATGCCCGAGCTGACGACATAGATGCCCTGCTCGGGCGGCTCCTTGCCGGGCTTCAATTCGCGCGGGGATTTTTTGACCCGGAGCTCTTTGAGGATGCTGCGGGTGAAGTGGACCAGGCCGGTCTTCTTGCAGATCTGGTCGAAGTAATCGGCGATGTCCATGCCGAGGCCGGACACAAAGATCTGGGCCTCGGCAAGCCGGTTGAATTTCCGGGCATCGTGGAGGATGGCCATGATTTCCTGCATGCGGCCCAGGGCGAAAACGGGAATGAGCACCGAGCCACCGCGCTGGAGGGTGGTGTTGATGGTGTCGATAAGCCGGATCATCTCCTTGGAGCGCTCGAGGCCGGGCGGCTTCTCGGTGGCGCCGTGGGTGGTCTCGGTGATGAG
>JANMTJ010000549.1:0-5145 GCA_031390295.1 Oleiharenicola sp. | reverse complement strand
TTTCCCGGGATGGCGGCAAGCCCAGGTGGACGAATGTGGAGCAGCTCAGGAAGTTTGCCATGAAGGGCGACCCGCAGGCCTGCTTCGAACTCGCCGAACACCTCTTGTACGGCGACGAATCCTCACGTGACCTCAAGCAGGCGGTCCGGCTGTTGGAGCAGGCCGCCCAAGGCGGTATCCACAACGCCTGGTTCCGGCTGGGGAAGATTTACCATGATGGATTGACCGGTGCGCCGGACTACGGCCGGGCGCTGGATTATTACACCCGCGCCGCCCGGACCGGAGTGGCCGAGGCCCAACACAACATCGGCGCCATGCTGGTCAGCGGCCGTGGGGTGAAGCGCGACATGGTCGAGGGACTCGCGTGGCTCATCGTTGCCACCAAATCCGGCGCCGTTTCCGAGGCGGAGATTCAAGTGCGCGACCGCCTGGCGAAACGACCGGCCGATATCAAGTCAGCCGAAACTCGCGCCGGCGAGCTGCTCGGAAATTTATCCGCGGCCACGGTGCGCGCCGTGCTCAAAACTGCTCCTGCCCCATTACCCACCGACGAATCCCGGCAAGCGCCCCCTGCTCCAATCATCACCAACCAGATTGCCAAGCCGGTGATCACGGCCCCGCCCGTCGATCCGCTCGTTCCGACTAAATTTGCCCTGCCACCAGTTGTCTCCCCTTCAGCGTTGCCAGCGGACAAGCCTTGAATCGGGCCTTCACCCTATTCGGGTGTCGCCGGGATTACTGACGCCCGTTTGCTGCCGGCTCTCGCCGGTGGTGTGGGTTATTTTCCCTTTTGCCATAACCATGCCGTTCGCTTGCGTGGGGCGATGTCGTTCCTGTCAGACACCATTGCAGCGCTGGCCACGCCGGTTGGTACTTCCGCCATTGCGGTGGTGCGGGCGAGCGGCGCGCAGGTCACGACTTTGGTGTCGGTAATTTTCGGCGAAACTCCCCTGCCCCGGGCGGCGCGCCACGCTGACTACAAGGACGCCCGCGGCCAGTTGGTGGATGACGTGCTGTATACGTTTTTCGCCGCGCCCAATTCGTTCACCGGCGAAGACACGGTGGAAATCTCCTGCCACGGCAATCCGTTCATCGCGCAGAAAATCCTCGAGGATTTGTTCGTCCGCGGTTGCCGGCCGGCAGAAGCGGGCGAATTCAGCAAGCGCGCCTTCCTTAATGGCCGGATGGATCTCAGCGAGGCCGAGGCGGTGATGGATCTCATTCATGCCCGCAGTGAGCGGGCTTTGGTGGCGGCCAACCAGCAGCTGCGAGGCTCGCTCGGCCGGCAGATGGAGTCACTTATCTCACAGTTGATCAATATCTTGGCTCAGATTGAGGCTTACATTGATTTTCCGGATGAAGATCTTCCGCCCGAGGACCGCCAGGCGGTGATACGCAACCTGAGCCAGTTGAAAGCGGAAACCGGCCGCCTGCTTGCGACCAGCCATTACGGCTCGATGCTTCGCGACGGGATCAAGACCGTCATTTTGGGCGAACCCAACGCCGGTAAGAGCAGCCTGCTGAACCGACTGGTCGGCCGCGAGCGCGCCCTGGTCAGCGCGGAGCCCGGCACGACGCGTGATTACCTCGAGGAACTTATTTTGGTCGGGCCGCACGCGTTGCGTTTGATCGACACCGCGGGACTGAATACCAACCCCTCCTCCCTCGAGAAACGGGGCATCGACAAGACGCTTGAGCAGGCCGCGGCAGCGGATCTTTTCCTCTGGGTAATCGATGCGACGCGTCCCCTGCCCTCGCTGCCACTGACCGCCGCGGCGCGGCTAACCAGCGCCAACACCATCGCGGTTTTCAACAAGAGCGATCTGCCTGCTCACCAGCCAATGCCTGTGCCAGAAAAATTTTCCTCGGTGAACGTCTCCGCCCTCACTGGCTCCGGTATCGAAACCCTGCAGACTGAGATAGCCAAACTCGCGGATTCCTTCCAGGCCGTGTGCGGCGATGAACTGATCGCCATCAATGCCCGGCACGCTCATGCACTGGAGGAAGCGACCCAATGCCTCGACTCTGCCGTTCAGAAGCTGAATACGGGAGATGCTACCGAGCTGGTGGCCAGCGATTTACGTAGTGCTCTCGACAATTTTAGCCAGATCGCGGGCAAGGTGGATAATGAACAAATACTAGATCGGTTGTTTTCCACCTTTTGTATAGGAAAATGATGCTATATCAAAATATTTAATTTGATACGGAATCTATATTGCTGTGGTTTTCAATAAAACACCATTTGAGGTAATTGTCTGCGGGGCTGGCCATGCCGGGGTGGAGGCGTGTTTGGCCGCATCACGAACCGGGGCCTCCACCCTGCTCCTGACGGGCAACATTGATACGATTGCCCAAATGAGCTGCAATCCGGCGATCGGCGGCCAGGCCAAGGGTCAGATCGTTAGGGAAATCGATGCCTTGGGCGGAGAGATGGCCATCAACACCGATGTCACCGGGATTCAGTTCCGACTGCTGAATGAATCCAAGGGTCCGGCGGTCCAATCACCGCGCGCCCAATGCGACAAGAAAGCCTACCAGTTCCGACTCAAGCACACCTTGGAACTGCAGCCAAACTTGCAGGTGTTTCAGGCCACCGTTACCGGGTTGATTTTCAAGGACGGCAAAGTGATCGGCTGCCGGACCAATCTGGACATTGATTTCATGGGCCAGACCGTGATCATCACAACTGGCACTTTTTTGCGCGGGCTGATGCATGTCGGGCAGAACAAAAACGAAGGGGGCAGGCTGGGGGACTTCAGTGCCAAAACACTCTCGGGCAGCCTGCTCGAGGCTGGAATTGAACTGAAGCGACTTAAGACTGGCACCCCGCCGAGAATCTTGGGCCGGAGCATCAATTTTACCGACCTGCAGGAGCAGAAAGGCGATCCCGAACCAACCTTGTTTGCCTTCCACGACACCCGAGGGGGCGAGGACCTGTTCCACGTAGAACGGACGAGTGAACGCCGGCTGGGTTGGAAGCCGGGCAGCGAGCAAGTCTCCTGCTGGATAACTCATACGACCCCTGAATCTGCGCGGATTGTACGGGAGAATCTGCATAAATCGGCGATGTATTCGGGTGAAATTTCCGGAGTGGGACCGCGCTATTGCCCAAGCATCGAAGATAAGTTTGTCCGTTTCGCCGACAAGCCCCGCCACCTGCTTTATCTCGAGCCGGAGGGCCGGAACACCAATGAATATTACATCAATGGTCTGTCCACGAGCCTGCCGTTTGATGTCCAACTTGACCTGGTGCATAGCATCCCGGGCTTGGAATCCGCCACTTTGCTTAGGCCGGCCTATGCCGTGGAGTATGACTTCGCCCCGCCGACCCAGATGTTTCCCTCTCTGGAATCAAGGCTGGTTGAGAATCTCTTTCTCGCCGGGCAGATCAACGGCACCTCTGGTTACGAGGAAGCGGCCGCCCAGGGTCTGGTTGCCGGCGTCAACGCCGCCTGCAAGGCGAGGGGAGAAGCTCCGATGATCATCCAGCGCCATGAGGCCTATATCGGGGTTCTCATCGATGATCTTGTGACCAAGGGCACCACCGAGCCCTATCGAATGTTCACGAGCAGGGCGGAACATCGGTTGCTCTTTAATCACGGCAGCGCGGAGCTGAGGCTTTTTCATCACGCGAAATCATACAACTTACTGTCTGATAATCGATTGCGTCTTATTGAACAGAAAATTGCGGCCGTCCGCCACTGGCAAAGCTATCTGGAAACGGCCTCAGCTCCCGGCGGCGCTTGGGCAGAGAAGATCCGCCGTTCCGTTGCCTCCTCCGAACTTCCGCCCGAATTCCTGAATCAATCCAAGGAGGTCAGGGAAGAGACCCTCTATCGGGTGCTTTATCGCGGGTACCTTGAGCGTGAGCAGCGCCAGATCGAGAAAATGAAGTCGGTTGAGAAAATCCGCATCCCGGATTCGATCGATTACCTGCAGATTCCGGGCCTGCGCCGTGAGAGCGCCCTGAAGCTGCACCAGCATCGCCCGCTGAATTTGGGTCAGGCCGGCCGGATCAGCGGCGTGAATCCGGTCGATATCAGCATCTTGATGGTGCTCATCGCCGCGGGAAAACACCCCAAGCCGTGATGCGTTTGCCGGACTGGCGGGTTCGGGATTGCGCCCCGCAGCATGCTCGCACCTAAAGGGGCGCATGGGACCCAAACCGGAATTCATCGAGCACGTCACCCAACGTCGGGCGGTCCTGCGTACCAAACTGGCCGCACTCATTCCCCCGACGGCCTCTCTCGTGCTCGAGCTCGGTTCCGGACACGGACATTTCCTCACGCGCTATGCCGAAGCTTTTCCGCAGACCCTTTGCCTCGGCGTGGACCTGATCAGCGACCGGATCCGGCGCGCCAGGCGCAAGGCTGAGCGCGCCCGGCTCACCAACTGTAACTTCATCCAGGCAGAGGCCCGCGAATTGATCGATGCGCTGCCCGATGCTGTCGCGTTTACCGAGGTCTGGGTTTTGTTTCCCGATCCGTGGCCAAAAAAACGTCACCACAAGAACCGTCTGCTGCAGCCGGGCTTTTTTGAAACCTTGGCGCGCCGGGCAGGGGAGGGCGCCCGTCTGTATTTTCGGACGGATCACGGGGAATATTTCCGCACCGTCGCCGCCGGCCTCCCCCAGATGCCAACTTGGCGGATTGATCCCGCCGCCCTCTGGCCGCTCGAACCCGAAACCGTTTTCCAAGCCCGTGCCCCCAGCTACCTTTCCTTGGTGGCCGTCAGGACATCACATCCAGCCAAACCAGCAGAAGCAACTGTCCCAGGGCCGTCAGCGCCAGCAGCCCCCAGGTCACTTGCATGAATACATTGCGGGCCAGCTTCCGCTCGCCGTTGGGATAACGGGGCTGGTTGGTTCGGGCTAAAAGTGTCGGGGTGCTCTGCTCCATATTTTACATCTGTCCGACTTCACCGTGGCTGGCAAGCGCGGCGACGACCCGGGCATAAGCGTTCGGAGGCTGAATTCCGGCGTCGGCTAATTAACCGTCCCGTCCTGCAATTTCTAATTTCAGGGGTTGACGCATAGCCGGGCGAAAACCTTCCTAATGTCCCCTTTCTTGAACGGCTTCCCGCCGCAACCATGCTGTCCATCAACAAATTTCTCGGTCTGATCTCTGCGGTTTGTCTCGTGACTGT
>JANMTJ010000626.1:0-2661 GCA_031390295.1 Oleiharenicola sp. | reverse complement strand
CTTCGACTCCGCCGTCACGCAATCGCAGCGGACCTTCACCGAGGAAGTCCGGTTCACCAGCGAGCAGTATTCCGGCGGCGCGTTCTACTCGACCTCCCGCACGCGGGGCGGCGCCGACCGGGTGTTCAGCGGCTTCCCGATCGAGCAATCGGCTTTCACGACGGACGCCGACACGCTCGCGCTGTTCGGCCGCGTGAGCTTCACGCCCGCGCCGGGCTGGTTCATCACGCCCGGCCTGCGCGTCGAGCGCACCGCCAAGGATTTCGAGCGCATCGAGACCATCCCTTCGTCCACCGTGCTGCAGCGTGACAATGACTGGTCGGCGTTCCTCCCGAGCATCTCGGTGGGCCGCAAGTTGGACGAGACCACCGATTTCACCCTCACGCTCGCCCGCGGGTTCAAGGCCGGCGGTTATTCGGCCTACACCGGTCGGGCCGATCTCGCCGGCTTCGGCCCGCAGCGCACCTGGAGCCTTGACGCGGCCTTCAGCACCACCCCGGCCGATTCCAGTCTCACCTATACCGCCCGGGCCTACGCTTCCCGGGTGAGCGGCTACCAGATCGAACGCTCCTTTGCCGTGCCCGGCTCCTACACCGACGAGTATCTCGTGGTGAATGCCGACCGCGCCCGCGTGCTGGGCTTCGAACTCGAGTCCGTGTGGCGGGCGGGCCACGACCTCACCGTGACCCTGGCCGCGTCAGTTTCCCGCGCCACACTGGAGGACTTCACCGATCCGTTCACCGGTTCGAATTACTCGGGCAGCCAGGCGCCCTACGCCCCCGCCGGCAACGGCTGGCTGCGCCTCGATTACCGGCCGGCCGCCGGCTTCTTCGCGGGCGCCGGGCTCACCTGGACCGGCACCACCTATTACGACGAGCAGGAAACCACGATGTTCTCTCAGAGGTCCTACACGCTGATCGAGGCGGACGCCGGTTATGCTTTCGCCCGCGGCGAGCTGCACCTGTTCGGGCGCAACCTCTCGGACAAGGAATACTACAGCTCGATCACGCCCGGCGTCGGCCACGCCACGCCCGGAGCACCCCTCACCTGGGGCGCGGAGTTGAGCGTGCACTGGTGATCGGCTGCGAACAGCCTTGGGTCTTGGTGTAGGGCTGCCGCTGGTCGGCAGGCCCTCGGCCCGGCGACAAGCGCCGGCCCTACAAAACCCCGCGTGCCATCACGGCACATGATATCCCTCGTTCACCGGCTCGATGCCCTTGAATTGCGGCTGCAGGAACGTGACGATATCGAGCAGTTGGGCCACCGTCATGGTGTCGTTCACGATGCGCATGGGGGATTCCTTTCCCTCCTGATACAGGGAGCGGTTATGCAGCTTATCGGACAGTTCATACTTCGGGTGAATGATGGAGGTGACCAGTTCCCCGTAGGTCTTGAGCCGGGTCACTTGGCCGCCCAAGATCACCACTTTCTCGGGCGATACCCTCGGGGCCGGCAGCCCGGCCACTCCATCGACCCGATGACATTCATAGCACTGCATATCCACGAAGGCCTTCCGGCCCCGGGCCACATCCCCCTCGGGAAAGACAAATCCTTTCCCGGACTTCACGCTTAAGTCGCAGCCGGCCAGCAAGCCCAGCGTCAGCAGGGCGGATATCAGCATGGTTTCTGATTTCATATGAGCACCCCTTGATGTTTGGGGAACAAGCCTGCCGGACTGGACGCACTCCGTCGTTCCAAGGAGGACGGATATAAACTGCGCCATCGCGACAGTGACTGATTCCTATTGATCCAAGTCTATCCCCGCCGGGGTTGGCCCGCGACTCATTTCTTGCCCATTTCTGCCTTCCCCTTGCCTGCCTTCCCCCGGCGGGCCGCCCTGATTTCTGAATTAACCTCGTAATGTATCTGGGCGGGGATATTTTTTTCAGGGAAAAGCAAATCTCATGGAGACCAAACAACAAATCGTCACCAACTGGCTGCCCCGCTATACGGGCGTGCCGCTGAAGCAGTTCGGCCGTTACATCCTGCTCACCAACTTCGACCGCTACGTCGAGCTCTTCGCCCAGTGGCACCGGGTGCCCGTGCATGGCCGCCACAAGCCCATGCGCAGCGCCACCGCCGGCAACATCACCATCATCAACTTCGGCATGGGCAGTGCCACCGCCGCCACGGTCATGGACCTGCTCTCGGCCATCAAGCCCAAGGCCGTCCTCTTCCTCGGCAAGTGCGGCGGCGTGAAGCACCGCGCCCGCATCGGCGACCTCATCCTCCCCATCGCCGCCATCCGCGGCGAGGGCACGAGCAACGACTATTTCCCGCCCGAGGTGCCCGCGCTCCCGGCCTTCGCCCTGCAAAAGGCCATCTCCACCACCATCCGCGAACACCACCGCGATTACTGGACCGGCACCGTCTACACCACCAACCGCCGGGTCTGGGAGCACGACAAGGTCTTCAAGGCCTACCTGAAGAGGATT
The DNA here is from genome assembly GCA_031390295.1 of Oleiharenicola sp. Taxonomy (GTDB): domain Bacteria; phylum Verrucomicrobiota; class Verrucomicrobiia; order Opitutales; family Opitutaceae; genus Lacunisphaera. Next base: position 226 of record JANMTJ010000626.1, on the reverse strand, counting down.
CGAGCCATGGCCGTGGATATGGAGACCGCCACGATCTTCATCACCGCCTTCGCCAACGAAACCGCCGCCGGGGCCCTGCTGCTCGTCTCCGACGAACCGATGACCCCCGAGGGCGTCAAGACCGCCGAGACCGACAAGAAGGTGGACAACGAGCACGTCACCTCCCATCTCCGCATCGGCCTCGATTCCCTGAAACAGCTCATCAACAAGGGCGTCACGGTTAAGC
>JANMTJ010000623.1:0-2585 GCA_031390295.1 Oleiharenicola sp. | reverse complement strand
CCAGCTGGAACACGCCGGTGGTGCGGCCGGAGTTGAGCAGGGTGTAGGTCTTGGGATCCTCGAAGCCCACGGTCTCGATGTCGAACTTGGGGTCGGCGGTGCGGCGGACATTATCCACGGCGTCGGCGATCACGGTGAGCGTCTTGAGGCCGAGAAAGTCCATCTTCAGCAGGCCGAGCTTGCCCACGGCGTTCATGTCGTACTGCACGGTGACGTCGTCCTCCTGCAGGGTGAGCGGCACGAATTCCTCGAGCGGCCGGTCGGTGATGATGATGCCGGCGGCGTGTTTGCCCGTGTTCCGCACCATGCCCTCGAGGACGAGGGCCTGGTCCACGATCTTCTTCGTCACGGGGTTCTTCGCGATCTCGTCGCGCAGCTCGGCGGACTTGTCGATGGCCGTCTGGAGCTCGATGTTGAGCTCGTCGGGGATCATCTTGGCCAGCCGGTCGGCCTCGGCGTAGGGCAGGTCGTGGACGCGCGAGACGTCGCGGATGACCATCTTGGCGCCGAGCGTGCCGTAGGTGATGATGTTGGCGACGCATTGCGCACCGTATTTCTGGCGGACGTAGTCGATGACCTCGCCGCGGCGGCGCATGCAGAAATCGATGTCGAAGTCGGGCGGCGAGACGCGCTCGGGGTTGAGAAAACGCTCGAAGAGCAGCTTGAAGCGGAGCGGGTCGAGGTTGGTGATCTGGAGAACGTAGGCGACGAGGCAGCCGGCGCCCGAGCCGCGGCCCGGGCCGACCGGGATGCCGTGCTCGCGGGCCCAGTGGATGAAATCCCAGACGACGAGGAAGTAATCCACGAAGCCCGTCTTCGCGATGACGGAGATCTCGTAGTCGAGGCGCTCGCAGAGGGTCTGGGCCAGCTCCGGGTCCCTCGCCTTGGCGGGCTTGGCGTAATCCACGTCGTAACGGAACTTGAGGCCGGCGAGGCAGAGTTCCTTGAGGTAGCCCGTGCGGTCGGTCTTCACCTCGGGCGGCAGCGGGTACTTCGGGTAGCGTTCGGAGCCCTTGGGGAAGGGGATGGTGAGGTCGCACATCTCGGCGACGAGCTGCGTGTTGGTGACGGACTCGGGCACCTCCGAGAAGACCCGCACCATTTCCTCCCGCGACTTGAGGTAGAACTGGGTGCCGCTGAATTTCATCCGGTTCTCGTCGGCGATCTTCGAGCCGGTCTGGATGCAGAGGAGCGTGTCGTGCGGACCGGCGTCGCTGGCATTGACGTAATGGACGTCGTTCGAGCAGATGACCTTCAGCTTGAACTCCTCGGCGAGCTTGAGCAGGCCGGGGATGACCTTGCGCTGCTCGGCGATGCCGTGGTCCTGGATCTCGACGAAATAATTCTCGCGGCCGAAGATCTCCACAAAGCGGCCGCAGGCCTGGCGGGCCGCCGGGTAATTGTCCGCGAGCAGGTGCTGCGGGACGAGCGAGGCGAGGCACCCGGTGAAGCCGATCAGGCCCTCGGCGTGCTGGGCGAGTTTTTCGAGATCGGTGCGGGGTTTGTAGTAGAAGCCCTTGAGGTGCGCGTCGGTGACGAGCTTGAGCAGGTTCTGGTAGCCGGTGAGGTTGCGGGCGAGCAGGCCAAGGTGGAAGATGGACTTGCCCTCATCGGAGCGGCCGGTGCGCTCCAGGCGCGAACCGGCGGCGAGGTAAAGTTCGCAGCCGAGGAGCGGCTTGATGTCCTTTGCCTTGGCCTGGTTGTAGAATTCAATCGCGCCGAAGAGATTGCCGTGGTCGGTGAGGGCCAGGGACTTCATGCCAAGCGCGGTGGCGCGGTCCATCAGGCGGTCGATCCGGCAGGCGCCATCCAGCAGGGAGTAGTCGCTATGGACGTGAAGATGAACGAAATCTGAGTCGGGCGACGCCAAGGTTCGTTTATGGGAATCAGCGGGTTAGGCGCGGGCAAGACCTAATCCGTCCCGAGGCGAATTTGCTGTTGACGGTGGGGGGTGCGGCTGGCTCTTTGTGACCTTTTCAACCGACAAATCCCGACCTTTCACCATGTCTATCGAGATCAAGATGCGTAAGAATGAGCCGATCGATCGTGCGCTGCGCCGCATGAAAAAGAAGCTCGAGCGTGAGAACATCATCAAGGACGTGCGCATGAAGCGCTACGCCGAGAAGCCCTCCGAGCGCCGCCGCCGCAAGGACAAGGTCATGGCCTTCACCATGATGCTGCGCCGCCGTTACGCGGAGTAAGTCTCGCACTCCCTGTCCCTTTCACCGGCCGAGCGTCCCCTGGATGCCGGCCGGTTTCTTTTTGGGCAGCTGGTAGGGCGTACCGAGCGTAAGCGACAGCCTGTCATCCTCTGGATGAGCCGCGACTCGTCGAGACGACTCGCTCTACCGGATTAAAGCTCAACCCCCCGGCTTGATTTAGGCCCGCGGCCGTGTCCTAGTAAAAACTTCCCAAGGATGAAGCCGACCGTCGCCCTATCCAGTTGCTGGTGCTCGCACCGCCATCAGGACGGTTATGCGATGCTGCAGGAGATGGCCGGCCTGGGCTTCGAGTGGGTCGAACTCAGCCACGGCATCAGGATCACTTTGGTGCCTGGCATCCTGAAGGCGGTGGAGGAGGGCGTC
>JANMTJ010000610.1:0-1560 GCA_031390295.1 Oleiharenicola sp. | reverse complement strand
GCGCCGCTGGCATCCCGGCCCTGATGTCGTGCTGCTCGGCGTGGCGGCCCGCGATTATTTGCAGTGGCCCGAATATCACGAGAGTGACGGCGGCGTGGCGTTGAACAGCGCGGCCTTTGATCCGCAGAGGCGCGACAGCCTGGCGTGGATGCTGAACTTGTTGCGCACCACCGCGGAACGTCCGCCGCAATTTGCCTGCTACGGCCTGCATGAGTGGGCGATGGTTTACCGCCAGACGCCCGCCGAGGTGCGGCACAACCAATGGCCGCTGCGATATCCGCCCGATGAGCTCGCCCGCATTGTCGAGGCGCAGCCCCTCCGTTGCTCGCACTTTGATGCGTTCCGGTTCTTCACGCCGCCGGCCCGGACTCTCAACCGATTGCAGCCCGAGCGCGCCACCGCCGCGCAATTTGAGCAACGGGGTTGCCTGCACGCGAACATGGATCTCTACAAATGGGCCTTCAAGCTCGCCCCGTTCACCCCCGGTGAGCTGACGGCCGATTGCTTCGCGCTGGCCCGGGACATCCGGGAGATCGACATGCGGGCCAGCCCCTATGATTTCCGTGCCTTGGGCTATCCGCCCATCGCCATCGAGACGCCGGAGGGTCGCGGCGAATACGAGACTCACCAGCGCGCCTTGGCCGAGCGCAGCCAACCTCTCCGCGCCCGGCTCATCCGGCTGGGGGAACGGCTGCTGGCCCGCTGACCTATTCCGCCAGCCGGATGTTGTAGCAGGCGAAGCTGATGCTGCGCGCGGTGTTGTCCGCGCCCTCGCCCGCCGCCGGTGCGTTGCTGCGCAGTTCAAGCAACACGTGGCCGCGTTCCACCGGTAATTCGGGCAGACTGATCCATTGCGGCCGGTCGCCGATCTGGCCCTGCCAGACCCGCGTGTTCCCCTGCCACACTTCCAACGCCCGCGGCGTGACGCCCCGCACCTGCAATTCCAGCTGCACCGTTGAGCGCCAGGGCCAGATCCGGAAATCCAAGCCGCCTGCCCCGCTGCACCACGACCAGCGCCATTTGCTGTTCCATTCGGCCACCTGCCAGCGGTCGTCGGTTTCGAGCAGGTAACTCTCCGTCCAAGTGGTGTGCGCGATCAAGGTATGCGGTGGTGGATCCCGCGGGGTCCAGAAGGTCCAGACCCCGCTGAACACGGACAGATTGCCACAGAGCAGCCAAAGCAGCGCCGAGCGCCGGCGGTAGGCGAGCACGTTGAACACGAGCGTCAATGGCAGCAGCACCCGCGACGCTGCCCCGGGCAGGCCCTCCCAGACGGCCGGTCCGAGGCACAGGCCCAGGGCGGTGAAGAGCAGCCCCATCCGCCACCACGGGTTGCGCCACTGCGGATGTGTCAGCAGGTAGATCATCTGCACCGTCAGCGCGATGCAGTCGAGCCAGGCCCCCGCCATCAGCCAACGATTTTCCTCGACCCGGGACAATTGCACCAGCTCGGGCCAGCGCCCAAGCCACGCGGTCAGGGGCCAGGCAAGATTTTCACTGCCGGATCCAGTCGGACCAACGGCGGACCAGATATACCCCATCCACGCGGCCAAGGGGATC
>JANMTJ010000548.1:0-1809 GCA_031390295.1 Oleiharenicola sp. | reverse complement strand
CCAGGGCCGGGTGCCCGGCGCGGGCCGGCACAAGAGACGCGGTCAGCGGCGCGAGCAGGTTTGCGAAGGCCGACACGGCGACCGACACCCACACCGCGGGCACGGTCACGCGTCGCCCGAAGAAAAAAAGCATCACGGCCGCGCCGAAGGGGATGTTCACGGTGAGGACCAGTTTCACAAGGGTTTCCACATCGTTCATCGCCTCGGCCGAAATGACGCCGAGCACGAGCACCGAGAAAATCACCCAGCGCGCGACCCGCACGGATCCGGCCTGGGTGGTGTCGGGGCGGAGGTGGCGCCAGAAGTTGCGCACGAAGAGCGAGGCGATGGCGAGAGCCTTGGCCGCGAGGGTGGACATCGTGCCGGCGAGGATGCCGGCGAGCATGAGGCCGATGAAGCCGGGCCCGAGGAGGCGGTTGGTCATCACGCCCCAGGCGGCGTCGGGATCGGCGAGGCCGTTGGGCCCGAATAGGGCGATGGCGATCAGGCCGGCGAAGGCCCAGAGCACGATCATGACGCGCTTCATGTAGGCGCCGCTGACACCACCGAAGCGCGCGGCGAACTCGTTCTGCGCCGAACCGTAGATGCCCATGTTGTGGCTGAGACCGTGGATCTGGACGAGGCTGGCGAAGAGCACGGCGAAGATGAACAGCGGGGAGCCGCCGTCGCCGCCGAAGAGATCGAACATGTCGCGCGGCACGCGTTCCTTCAGCACCGACCAGCCGCCGATGGCCTGGAGCCCGGTCGGGATGAGGAGCAGGGAGAACACGATGATGAGCACGCCCTGCAGCGCCTCGTTCAGCGCGGCCGCGGCCATGCCGCCAAGGATCATGTAGGCGCCGATGACCACCGCGAAGGTGAGATAGAACGGGAGCGAGGGCAGCACGGTGATGTAGCTGTGCAGTTCACCGCGCGCGTGGCGGTCGCGCAGGGCGTCGAGCCGCGAGCGGATGTCCGTCGTCAGGGTGCCGGTGGCGGCTTTTTGCTCGAGCTGCTTGAGCTCCACGTAGCCGTCGACGGCGGCGCGGTCGGCGGAGGTCCATTGCGCCTCGGGCTTGATGACGATGGACGAGGCGATCTTGTAGGCGACGAAGTTGCCGAAGCCCAGGAGCGCGCAGGCGACGAAGACCTGAAAGAGCGCGTAGAACCGGCTGAGCCCGCGGCTGCCGAGCCGGTCCTCGAACATGTCGGCGAGCGTGACGAGCCGCACGCGTCGGAACCAGGTGTTCATGAACCAGAAGTAGGGGTTCATGAACACGGTCTGGAAGGCGAACCACACGCCGGTGACACCGCGCTGCAGCACGAGGCTGGCGGTGCTGACGGCACCCTGGGGCTCGGTGGCGTTGCCGAAACTGAGGAAAAACTGGTAGAGTTTGCCGAGCTTGCGGCCGGCGAGAAAGAAGCCCTCCTCGCTGGCGGTCTGGTGCGAGCTGCGCCAGCCGAACCAGATGACGGTGCCGAGATAGGCGACGATGACCGCCACGTCGATCACGTGGAAATTGCCGAAGGACATGCGGGGTAAGAGAGGGCGGGCGCCGGCCAGGATTGGCTGCGCGGGGTGACGAAACCGTAGGCGCGCACCGATGGCCACCGCAAACCCGGCACAATCTAACTGTTACCAGAACCGGTCGTTGAGCCGGCCCGGGGCGGCCGGATGCTTCTGGTACCGCCATGCAACCCCATTATCCAGGCCGGGCCCGGGAGGTCTCGCCATGACCATGCCCCGCGTGGGCCTCGTCGGCCTGGGTGGCTACGGGGCCGTCCATCTGCAGCATCTTCAGGATTTCCACCAGCGGGGTGAGATCCGGC
>JANMTJ010000523.1:0-4551 GCA_031390295.1 Oleiharenicola sp. | reverse complement strand
CCACGTGGAGCCGCTCGCTGTAGTAGACCATGTATTTCTTGCCCGTGGCGGCGGCCACCTTCTTCGCCTCGGCCAGCTGGTCGAGCGTGGTGAACGGGGGCTTGTCGGTGAAGTAATCCTTGCCGGCCTGCATCACGCGGCAGCCGATGGGCCCGCGCTGATTGGGCACGGCGGCGGTGGCGACGAGCTTCACCGCCGGGTCGGCGAGGATCTGCTCGAGGGAGGCGGCGGTCTGGGTGCCCGGGTAGGCCTTCAGGAAGGCGGCGAGCTTCACGAGGTCGGGCTCGTAGACCCATTTCAGCGTGGCGCCAGCTTCGATGAGGCCGTTGCACTGGCCATTGATATGGCCGTGGTCGAGGTGCGCGGCCGCGAAAACAAACTCGCCTGGCTTCACGACGGGGCTGGGCTTGCCCTTGGGCGCGTAATTCTGGCCGTCTGATTTCTGGGTCATGGGCGGTGGGGTGGTTTGGGCGGAGGCGGCGACCGTGGCGGCGCCGGCAGCGAGGGTTTTGATGAAATGGCGGCGGGGTATCATTGGCAACAAACTGAAAGCAGGTCAGTCAGATTTGCGAACTGCCTTTGTCATCGCGCGTATGGGGCGAGCAGCCGGGACTATTCGGGCAGGGGCCGGTCCTTGGTCTCGGGCAGGAAGGGAATCGCGAGGAGGCCGGTCAGCAGGAAGAGGCTGACATAAAGGCCGGCCGTGCGAAACGCCTCGATGTCGCCGCCCAGGTTTTTGGTGATCAGGCCGATGGTGAAGGGCGCGGTGGCGGCGATGATGCGGCCGGAGTTGTAGCAAAAGCTCGTGCCGGTGCTGCGCAGGCGGGTGGGGAAGAGCTCGGGCAGATAGATGGCATAGACGGCGAAGACCGAGAGCTGGCCGAAGCCCATGAGCGGCAGCATCCAGTAGATCTGGTTGAACTCCCGGAGGTAACGGAAGACGAGCACGGTGGTGAGGAAGGACAGCGTGATCGCGATGGCGTAGGCGATCCGGCGGCCCCATTTCTGGGCGACCCAGGCGAGCGTCATCATGCCGGCAAATCCCCCGATATTCTGGAGCAGGAGCCCGACGGAGCTCCAGTAGGAGCGCGCGCTGGCGAAAGACTCGGGCGCGACGCCGGAGGCCGTGAGGTGCCGGGTGACGATCGAGCCGATGATCTGCGGGTGGAAATTACCCAGACCCCACAGGCCCACGACGCCCGCGCAGCACATGACGACGCCGAGCCAGGCGTTCTTGCCCCAGGGCCGGGCGCCGAGGAGTTCCGCGTAGGAACCGAGCTGCACGCCGCTTTTCACACCCGCGTCGCGGGCCTGCTGCCATTTCGCGGGTTCCTTGAGCCGGCGGAGGATGAGGACGCAGAGCAGGGCGGGCAGGGCGCCGATGAGAAACATCACCTGCCAGTCCTTCAGGCCGAACGGCAGGAGCATGCGCGCCGCGAGCGCCCCGATGCCCATGCCGATGAGCCCGGCAGTGATATTGCCCCAGGTCGAGAGTGACTGGAAGAGCCCGAGCGCGGGTGCGCGGGACCGGTCCGGGAGCGAGTCCGCGATCAGCGCAACACTGAGGCCGAACACACCGCCGACGCCGCAACCGGTGATGAAGCGATAGACGCTGAAGTCGAAGAAACCCGTCGAGAGGCTGCTCAGGCCCGTGCAGACGGAGTAGATGAGCACGGAATATGTCAGCATGCGCGCACGGCCGAAGCGGTCGCCGAGCGTGCCGAAGGCGAAGCCGCCGACCGCCCAGCCGAGGAGGAAGAACGACATCGAGTAAGAGCCGTATTCGGCGGCGCGCTGCGGGCCAACGAGCTGGATCATGGCGCCCCCGCGCGCGAGGTTGAAGAGCTGGGAGTCAAGGCAATCGAAGAGCCAGGCCAGCGAAGCGACGTTGAAGACGAACCAGTGCTCGCGGCTGAGGCCGCGCCACCAAGATTGGGTCGGGGTAGACATCAAGAGAGACGGACGGGCTTGCCTGCCTTCGCGGACTCGTAGATGGCGTGGACGAGGGCGACGGCCTTGCGGCCCTCGCGACCGTCAATGGCGGGGGGGCGGTTGTCGCGGATAGCCGCCACGAGGTCGCCGATCTGCCGGAGGTGGCCGGTGAGCGAGATGCCGCCGGGGACGCCGGCGCCGGACCCGAGGGCGTCGTCGCGCTTGGCATGGCGGATGACGTCGTCGCCTGGGGCCGGTTTGACGAAATCCCAGCGGGCGATGTGGTCGTCCTCAAGGCAGATGGAACCGTGCTCACCGCAGAGCTCGATCCGGCGCGACCAGCCGGGCCAGAGCGCGGTGCTGGCCTCGATGGTGCCGAGCGCCCCGTCGGCATATTTCAGCGTGGCGACGGTGGTGTCGTCGGCCTGGATGCCGGTGTGGACGCGGCGGGTGAACTGGCCGAATACCTCGGCGGGCAAGCCGGCAAACCACTGGAGCAAATCCACGCCATGGATGGCCTGATTCATCAGCGCCCCGCCGCCGTCGAGGTCCCATGTGCCCTTCCACGGTGTCTTGTAATATTCCACGGTGCGGTGCCACTTCACGTAGGCGCTCGCAAGGACGAGCCGCCCGAGGCGGCCGGCCGTCACGGCGGCCTTGACGGTCTGGGCACCAGAGCCGAAGCGGCCCTGGAAAATGGCGGCGACCTTAACGCCGGCCTGATCGGCGGCGGTGGTGATCTGGTCCACGCGGGCCGGGGTGGTTTCGACCGGTTTCTCAATGACGACGTGCCGCCCGGCGCGGATGGCGGCCAAGGCGGGCTCAAGGTGGGCGCCGCTCGGCGTTGTGATGTTGATGACCTGCACGTCGGACCGGGCGACCATTTCCTCCACGGTGGCCGTGATGACCGGGATATGGTGTTGGGCGGCGAAGGCGCGACCCTTCTCAGGCGAGCGGCTGACCACGCCAACGAGGCGGGCACCGGGGGTCTGGGCGATGGCCTGGGCGTGGTAGCCGGCGATCATGCCGGTGCCGACGAGGGCAAACCCGAGTGGAGGGTGGTTGCCGCTCAGGGTCTCCATTTGCCGTCCTTCTTGAGACTGTCCTTGACCCGGAAACCAGTGATCTTGCGGACCAGCGCCACGGGGATTGGTTTTTCCAGCGGGAACTGGATCGTCCCCGGGGAGGTTTTGTATTTCTTAAGTTCCTTGGCAAAAGTACGCACTGCTAACGCAGTAGGGAAAAGGCTGACGTGATTCTTGAATGCCGCGAACATGACCAAAATCCGCTTGTACGAGTAGGCCGGCATGCGCCACTTCAGGGATTCCACCGCCCCGGGGGCGGCGGCACGAACGCAATTCCGCAACTCACGCAGCCTCGTCCGCGCCTCCTTGGGTGCGGCGTTGATGTATTCGATAACTGTCTTGGGGGACGCTTTGGGGGGAGCCATGGGGTCACACGGATATAGCTCTACGGGACCAAGCGTCAAATGTTGGCTTTAGGGCGGTTCGGACGGTCCAAGGCAGCAGATGGATTGGCCACAAAAAGCACAAAAAGCCCGGCCGCAGGACAGAATGGCAAAGCGCCTATAGGCGCACGGGGGACGTGAATTGCCGGACTGACTATTATTGTGACTCTTCGTGGCAAAATCAGGCGCGGTGCATTGTCACAAAAGCGGCTTGAACTTACGGCCCGGCGGCGAAAGCTGTCCGGCCTGTTCCCTGCGAGTGTAGCACAATGGATAGTGTAGTGGCCTCCGAAGCCATTGATCCGGGTTCGACTCCCGGCACTCGCACCACTTTTCAATCCGGGCGGATTGAAAAGTGCCCTCCGAAGCCTAGGCGAAGGAAGGCCTATCACCCCGGGTTCATGCGGCTGGCAGGCCAGCCTGCGAAAGCCTCTATTACGGTGGTTTTACGACAGTCTGGAGCCAACTGGGGCGTTCACCTCTCTTGTACCCCCTTGCAACAAAATGAGCGGGTTATAGTCTAATCGCTCACATGGTCGACTTTCCCAAACCCGTCGATGAACGACCGCAATTGGTTCTGCCCAGCAAGGCGGCGATCATATCCCAATTTGATGAGCGCGAACGGGCGCTCAAGCAACGTTCCGACGAATTGCTTGATTTTGAACAACAGCTTCAGACCGAGCAGGAGCAGCTGCAGGCCAAACTTCAGCAACTCGAGGCCAGAACCCGGGCGCTGGTGGAAAGCGAATTGCTGTTGAAGAATCACAAGCTGCTTCATCAGCAGGCCCTGGCACAGCTGAAGGAGCAGAATGAGGTCCTCGCCCTGCAGGCGGAACTGGAAAAGCAAAAGCTGGATATCCAGAAAAAGGAGGAGTTCCTGGCGCAAACCGAGCGACGCTTGAACGAGCAATTTTCCGTGCGCGATGAGGATCTGCGCAAACGCGAAGCCTGGGTTTCGTCCGAGCATGAGAAGGCCACGCTCAATAACACCCGCCGGCTTCAGGCAATCGTGTTCACGGATGTCGTCAGTTTCTCGGCCCTCATGCAGGCCAACGAGGCCCGGACCATCCAGAAAGTGCGGGCCGATCTGCAGCGCATGCAGGTCGCCGGCAAGGCGGAGGGCGGCATGCTCATCAACACGATGGGCGATG
>JANMTJ010000505.1:0-3174 GCA_031390295.1 Oleiharenicola sp. | reverse complement strand
ATTCACCGCTAACGGCGGTGTTCGTTGGCCCGGATACAAGCTGGAAGCAGACGGAGGCCTCCGCAACCCGGAAGACTGAGGATCGAAAACACGGCGGGCCCAGCGGTCCCGCCCTACCCCCGGCCCGCAGGGACCCCGCATATGCCAAGGCTTCGGCGAGGTAAGCGCGGGCCAGCCAGCCAGGCGGTTGAGGGCAACCGCCCCTACCCTTTGCGGCTTGGCGACTTTGCGTGAGATCATGTCGGGGCGTTCAACCTTCGCCAAGCCTACGGCTGACAGGAAAGCGCCTCCCACATTCCCAGAGGACGGACAACGGACGACTCGCCTCCTGAAACGTTCAACGTTGAACGCCGGACTTTCAGGCACAAGCAGTCGGGCGTAAAGCCCGACCTACAGGTCAAGGCAGGGGCCGGTCGGAGACCGGACCTACGGCACGCCGGCGACCCGCCGTCGTCCCGCCTCTCGGGACTATGGCGAGGCAAGGCGGCGGCCCTACAATTTCAGACCAAGGCAGGCGGAGCGGTTTAGATTTTCGCCGGCAGTTTCGTCCACGCGGCGTTCGCGTGGGCGGATTTCAGCGCCGTGTCGATGAAGGCCATGCCCATCCAGCCGTCCTCGACATTCGCATATTTCGAGCCGTCGCAGGCGAAGGGTTCGCCGGCGTGGTATTTGCGGACATCGGCCTCGAAGCAGCGGTGCAGGCGCGCGAAGGCGTCGTGAAACGCCTCGGGGTGGCCGGCGGGGATCGTCGGCTCGGCCATGAGATCGGCGGGGAGTTCGGCGGGGAGGAAACCGTCGCCGGCCGCAATGGCGCCGCGCCAGTAGACGCGGTCGGGCTGGCCCATGAGGTTGATCACGATCTTCTCGGGTTCCTCCTGGCTCCAGCGGAGGGTGCCCTTGGTGCCGTTGACCTCGAGCCCGAGGTCGTTCTTGTGGCCGATGGCGATCTGGGAGGCGCGGACCAGGGCGCGGGCACCGTTGTTGAGGCGGCAATACGCGGTGAAGTGATCGTCGATCGCCCGGCCCTGCACGAAGATCTCCAGGTTCGCGGAGAGTTCGTCGACCTCGAGGCCGGTCACGTAGCGGAGCTGCATGAGGGCGTGCGTGCCGATGTCGCCGCCGCAGCCGGAGCCGCCGGCCTTCTTCGGGTCGACCCGCCAGGAGGCCTGCTGCTGGCCCGTGGATTCCAGGCGGGTGGCGAGCCAGCCCTGGATGTAGTAGGCGTCGACCCAGCGGATTTCCCCGAGCAAACCGCTGCGCACGAGGTAGCGGCTGAACCGCGTGGTCCAGTGGCCGAGGTAGGTGTGCGCGACCCCGAAGGGGATCTTTTTGGCGCGGACCTTGGCGACAATCTTGGCGGCTTCGTCGAGCGTGACGGTGAGAGGCTTCTCACAGAACACGGGGATGCCGGCATCAAGCGCCTTCATCGCCGGGTCGAAATGCACGAAGTTCGGCGTGACGATGAGAATGTAGTCGAGCTTCTGCTCGGGCGGCAGCGTGGCGTTGGCCGCGATCATCTCGTCGTAGGACCCGTAGCCCTTGATCGGATAGGGCCAGTTGGCGGCTTCCTCGAGGGCGATCTTCGGGTCAGGGAAGAGCGCGGCCGCGGTGACGCGGCGCGTGCCGTCGAAATGAATGGCTTTCTGGTGCGGCTGAACGATGAAGGCGCCTTTGCCGCCGCCAACGAGACCGACATTGAGAGGACGTGGGGATGACATGGTGGTGTTAGTGAGTGAGGGGAAAAGTGAAAGTGAAAGTGAGAGTGAGGGATTGAGGGACTAAGGCAGGTTGTTAACCACGAATGACACGAAATAACACGAAATGGTGCGGAGTTTTATCACAGAGGGCACGGAGGACGAAACCGAGGGCACCGAGCAAGGCATGGGGCTTGGGGAGTAAAGGAGTGAGGAAGTGAGAGCTGAGAGACTACAAACCGGAATTAACCACAGATTACACAGATGAACACGGATAGGATCGAACTTTGGACACAGAGGGCACGAAGGACCAAACCGAGATCACTGAGCAAGGCATGGGGTATTGATCCAAGCATCCTCTGTCTACTCTGTGTCACCTCAGTGCGCTCTGTGACGAAAATCACTGATTCTCCTTGTCGAAGGCGGCGTCGAAGGCGATCGCGCTGCGGGCGAAGTCCAGCTTGCGCAGGAAGGCGCAGGATTCGGCCGCCCCGTGCTCGCGGTCCATGCGGATGTCCTCCCACTCCACCGAGAGCGGGCCGGCGTAGCCGACGTCGTTCAGGGCGACGATGATCTCCTCGAAGTTGATGTCGCCGCGGCCGACCGAGCGGAAATCCCAGGCGCGGCGCGCGTCGCCGAAGTTGGTATGCCCGCCGAAGGTGCCGACGGTGCCGTCGCCGTGGCCCCACCAGACGTCCTTCATGTGGGCGTGGAAGATGCGCGGGCCGAAGGTGCGGATGAACTTCACGTAGTCCACGCCCTGGTAGCCGAGGTGCGAGGGGTCGTAGTTGAAGCCGAAACGCTTGTGGCCCTTCACGGCCGCCACAGCGCGCTGGGCGCTGGCGATGTCGAACGCGATCTCCGTCGGGTGCACCTCGAGGGCGAAGTTGGCGTTCTGCTTCTCGAATTCCTCGAGGATCGGGCCGAAGCGCTTGCCGAAATCGGCGAAGCCCTTGTCCCAATATGCCTGCGAGGTCGGCGGGAAGGCGTAGATCGAGTGCCAGATGGACGAGCCGGTGAAGCCGTTGACGATGGCCGGGGCCTTCTTGTCCTTGGCGCCGGGCCTGGCGTTGAAGAACCGGCGGGCGGCCTTGGCCGTCAGCATGAGCTTCTTGGCGGCCCGCGAGCGCACGCCCTCGGGCTCGCCGTTGCCCCATACGTCGGGCGGCAGGATGGACTTGTGCCGCTCGTCAATGAGGTCGCACACGGCCTGGCCGATCAGGTGGTTCGACACGGCGAAGCAGGTCAGCCCGTTGTCCTTCAGGACCTCCCACTTCTCCTTGAGGTACTTGTCGGAGGTCGCCGCGGCATCCACCTCGAAGTGGTCGCCCCAGCAGGCGAGTTCGACCCCGTCATAGCCCAGCCGCTTGGCGAGCGGCGCGAGCTTGGTGAGGGGCAGGTCGGCCCATTGGCCGGTGAAGAGCGTGATCGGGCGGGGCATGGGAATTAAGCGGTAAGTTTTAAGCTTTAAGCTGTAAGC
>JANMTJ010000492.1:0-1804 GCA_031390295.1 Oleiharenicola sp. | reverse complement strand
GGCTGCCCGGTGGCCGTGTCCGTGCATGAGGGCAACACCGCGGACAGCCGCACCTTCATGCCCGCCGTGCACAAGCTGCGCGAGGACTTCGGCATCGCGCATATGGTGATGGTCGGTGACCGTGGCATGGTCTCGCAGAAGGCCATTGACGAGATGCGCGAGACCGACGGCATCGGCTGGATCACGGCGCTCAAGAGCGCTTCGATCCGTGCCCTGGTGGAGCAGAAGCACCTGCAGATGGGTCTCTTCGACGAACGCAGTCTCGTCGAACTCAGTTCGCCCGACTACCCCGGCGAGCGCCTGGTGGCCTGTCGCAACGAGGCGCTGGCCAAGCTGCGTGCGCACAAGCGTGAATCACTGCTGGCGGCCACCGAACGCAACCTCGACAAGATCAAGGCGCGCGTGGATACGAGCAAGCTCAAGGGGCAGGACTTGATCGGCGTGCGCGTGGGCAGAATAGTCAACCAGCACAAGGTGGCCAAGCACTTCGATCTGAGCATCTCCGATACGGCACTGTCCTGGGCGCGCAAGCAAGACAGCATCGCCAGCGAGGCGGCGCTGGACGGCGTGTACATCGTTCGCACCTCGGTGCCGGCCACGCAGATGGATGCGCCCGAATGCGTGCGCAGCTACAAGTCGCTGGCCAACGTGGAGCGAGCCTTCGGCTCGATCAAGACGATCGACTTGAAGGTGCGTCCGATCCATCACCGCACCGCCGACCGGGTGCGCGCGCACATCTTCCTGTGCATGCTGGCCTACTACGTCGAGTGGCACCTGCGTGAGGCTTGGCGCGAGTTGCTGTTCGCCGACACCGAGCAAGAGGCCAAGGCCACGCGCGACCCCGTGGCGCCGGCCAAACGATCGGACTCGGCGCAGGCCAAGGCCGTGACCCATGCACTCGTCGACGGCACGCCGGCACACAGCTTCGCCACCTTGATGGCCGAACTCGCAACCCTCGTTCGCAATACCTGCCTCACGCCAGGCGCCGGGCCGGACGCAGCGACCTTCGAGGTCACCACCAACGCCGAGCCCAAACACCAACGCGCACTCGCGCTCGTCCAGGCGATCCAGCCGTAGACAGAAAACCGCACCCGGATATCAAGCCAAGTGCTTGAATCAAAAGGTGAACTCGCCCGAAGGGCGGTGGAACTTCAGGCTAGTAGATCGCCGTGTTAATGCCAATCAGTTGCCCGCGGGGCCCACAGATCGGTACCGACCACTCGGGCTTCGGCCACCATGCCGTCGGGCAGCATCACCGCGATCTCGTCGGCGCCGGAAATGACGTGGTTGTTGGGAAGGATGTAGCCCTGTTCGGCAACGATCACACCGAGCCCAGGCTAGGTTTGGCCGTCGGTCGGGTCCTCCGCTGAGTCGCCATACGGTTGCCACTCTCCTTCCGGTCTCTGGGGGCGGAGTTTTGCGGGATCGGCCCGAACGCTCGCCACGAGATCAGCACACCGGCCGCGACGGCGATGACTTGGGCAGTGAGCAGCCAGATACGTCTGAGTGCGCTGTTCATGATCAGACCTTCCTGTCAACCCGCCCGGCCATGCGCTGGGAGCGTGCAGTGGGCGCAGCAACGATGGACCACCAAAGCGGTCGGGCCAGCAGCAGACCCAGCATCACGAGCAGGGGCAGCGCCAGCAAGCCGTAGCTGCGATGTGCCATCACGCCGAAGAGCCAGCCGCCTGCGGCCGAGCCGAGCGTCTGGCCGAGGCCGGCTGCAGCGGTCAGGCCACCCATCACGACGCCCAGCTTTCGCGGTGAGGAACCTGCGGCCGAGTAGGCGATCACCGGCAACACC
>JANMTJ010000436.1:0-4378 GCA_031390295.1 Oleiharenicola sp. | reverse complement strand
GGGCCGCGGCGGCGAGGCCCGCATTTTCCTCCAGGATGTGCCCGGCGTACTGGGCGCCTGGGATCCGGCAAGGATCGCGGGTCGGCTGGAGGTTTTGGCCATGGGGGTGACGGACCGGGCTAGGGATTGCCGGGCACGACGTAAGGTTTGCCTCGATACTGTGTGGCGTCCGGCACCAAGGCGTCGATGCCGGCCAGTTGCTCGCCGGTCACCCTGGCGGCGAATTCCCGACCGAGTCCGGAGATTTTCTCCGCCGCGGCGTTGAGCTCGCCGGCGTTGTTCAGACGGAGCCGGGTCGCTTGGGCGACGGCGACGATCGTGGCTAGTTCGGGCGTGGGGACCAGCGCCTGGATTTTTTCCAGCTGCTTGCGCGCTGCGTCGGTCCGGCGGGCGAGCGTCAGGCCAAAGCTGGCCTTCTCCGTCGCGCCCGCCACCGCGCGGAAGCCGTATTCGGTTTCCAGGATGAGCCCCAGGACATACAGCCGGCGACGCTGGGCGGGTTCCGCCTCGGGATTGGCCCGGTTGTCCGTGTGCTGGATGGTGTGCCGGACCTCGCCCTGGGACCAGGTGAGCAGGTTGAACCCCTCGCTGGACGGCGGATGGCCCCCGAGGTTGACCAGCTTTTCATCGCTGAGCACATGGCAGCTGTAGCAGCTGGCCCCGAGGGCATAAAGGTTATCGCGGACGATCATGCCGGCCCCGAGGGCCTGGGCCAGGCGGGCGCTGCGGTGTTCGGCCGATTCGGTCAATTTGGTTATCCCCTTGCCATAATCGCCGTGGGTCTGGGCCCAGTCCTGACCCGCTCCGTGGCACGATTCGCAGGAGATGCCGGACGTCGGCTCGAGTATGTTCTCCGTCTGCCGGTTCAGGTAATGGCATTCCATGCACGTCGGCTCGTGCTTGATCCGGCCAAGGCCGAGGCGTTCCAGCATCGCGGCGGTTTCCGGGCGCCGGTGCAGTTCGTTGAAGGTTTTGAAATGCACGCTCTGCTTCCACGCCTCGATCTCCTGGATATGGCATTCCGCGCAGGACTCGGGTCCGCCCACCTTGTCGGGGCGGGGCGCGGCCCCGGCCGGCGAGCCGGTCACGAGCAAGGCGGCCCACGCGGCGGCGGTGATGCGGGATCCCTGTTTCATCGAGCCCTGGGCCTGGATCCTGGTAGAGGGCGGGTGCCGCATGGTCGAGACCTGATTGGCATGAATGCGCCGTGATGAGTGATGATTTTTTCCGTCGCCTCATGGCGAGGATTGTGTCACGAAAAGTCAGCGCAAGCTGAAACTCCAAGTTAATCCATCCGTCCCGCGCCGGAAAATTCCGCCTGATTGTTTGTCACCCGAATTTTCGGCGGATTGGTCCGGATGTGCGACCGCCGGGCTGGTGCCCAACCGAACATGTCCGTAATTTTTCCGAGTCTTGTCCCCGGCGGGTACTGAGCCCGGCCGCACTTACGTCCCCACCCCCCATGCTTTGGACCTACCTGGGCCTCACCCTGATTCTGCTGGTTGTCGGCCAGTTGGTGCTGAGTCTGCTGACCGCGATCCGGCGGGTCCGCGTGGATGCCGAGCGCCAGACCCTTGATCTTGCCCGCTTCACCGAGGAGCTGGCCACCGTGCGCGATGCGCGCCGGAAACTGGCCCAGGAGCCGGTGCCGTGGAACGGATTTCGCAAGTTCGTCGTCCGCCGCAAGGCCGAGGAAAGCGCGCTGGTGCGCTCATTTTACCTGGCACCCCACGACGCCAAGCCGCTGCCCGTTTTCAAGCCCGGCCAGTATCTGACCTTCCGCCTGCCGGGCCCCCGGCGCGACGGCCAGCTCATCCGTTGCTACAGTCTCAGTGATCATCCGCACCAGTCGCACTACCGGGTCACGATCAAGCGCGTTCTGGCGTCCGCGGGCAACGCCCAGGCCGCGGTCGGGCTGGGTTCCGGTTTTTTCCATGATGAGATCAAGGAGGGCGACATCCTGGACCTGCGCGCCCCGGCCGGGAATTTTTTCTTCGATCCCAACGACACGCACCCCGTGGTACTGATCGGTGGCGGCATCGGCGTGACGCCAATCTTCAGCATGCTGTCGACCCTCGTCCACCTGCAGAGCCGCCGGGCCGTGTCGTTTTACTACGGGGTGCGCAACCGCCGCGACCATCTCTTCAAGGCAGAACTGGAAGCCATCGCCCGCGAGCACCCTCATATCCGCATCCGCCTCTGCTATTCCCAGCCGGACCCCGGTGATCGTCTCGGCGAAGACTACCATGTCCACGGCCGGGTGACGGTGGAACTGCTCCGGCGCGAATTGCCGTCGAGCAATTTCCTTTTCTACTACTGCGGCCCGGGGGCGATGATGGAGGCCATGACCAGCGGACTGAAGGAGTGGGGCGTCCCGGAAGCACACCTGCACTTCGAGGCCTTCGGGCCGCTCAGCGTGAAGCGGGTCGGCAAAGCCATTGCCGGTACGCCCGCCCTGGTGGCCCAGCAGCCGACAGTCACTTTTCGCAAGAGCGGCACGGCCCTGTCGTGGGATGGCACCCAGGCCTCGCTCCTCGACCTGGCCGAGCAGGCGGGCGTCGTCATTGCTTCCGGCTGCCGCGCGGGCAACTGCGGGACCTGCGTCGTGGCGGTGCAGGAGGGTGAGGTCAGGTATATCCAGCCACCGGGCACGCCGCCGGAGGCCCGGACCTGCCTGACCTGCATCGCCCAGCCCAAGGGCGACCTCGTGCTGGATGCCTAGGCCGGATGTCTGTCGCGGGAATTCCCGCGGAGCCTATTTCTGCGAGGGCGTGTCCTGCGGGTCGAAGCTAACCCGGATAACTCCGCGCCATTCCTGGGCGCCGTAATCCACTGCCTTGTCGTCCGGATAGTACTTGGCCAGCGCTTCTTTTACCCCCGGACCGAAGGTGCTCGGGTCGCCATGACAGGACAAACAGGATTTTGAGGCGGCGATCGGACGGTATACGCGCAATTCCACCGGCTGGTTCGGCACTTCGATCTTCTGCACGATCACCCGGTCGGGGGTGTTGCCGGCAATCAATTGAGCGCGGATTTTATCGAGGGCGGCGATATCGGCCCCGTCCGGCTGGTTCTTTGGGTTCCGCAGCAGCAGGCTCGTGAACTTGACCGCGGTCACCCTCGGCCGGTTGAGCACGCGCTTGGGCAGCTCCATGTTCTTGAGGTGCAGGATGCTCACCGCCTCTGCGGTCGGTTTCGTCGCCAACTCCCGGGTGGTCTCGGTGATCAGCTTGGCGCCAACATCCTCGATGACCCTCGACCCGTATTGGGCCAGGTCCGCCACGGTGGGATCGGCTGCGTCCATGAAGGTGAAAACCGCCCCATCGGGCTTCGACCCGGCGGGCAGCTTCGCCGTGTCGATATACTCCAGCACCTTCACCGGGGCCGCCGTGCCGGTGGGGGTGTCGGCGGCGACCGCGATGGCGGTCATCAATCCAACCGTAAGAACGAGGCTAGCAGAAATTTTTGTTGCGCTCATTAGTTCAACACCAGTCTGGCCGGGAAATAATGCAAGCCTGCAATACCGGGCATGGCCGCGCAACCCGCTAGAGAGGGGGCACTTTGCCCTCTCCCGCTGGCTGGAAACACCCGCCTGTCCTCACGAGAACCCTACTTCCCGGCCGGCAGTTCGATCGGTTCGCCGGTGAACTTGAAGCGGATTTTTACGATGGGATCCACCTTGAGGACGAAGGCTGTCCGGATGACCTTCAGCTTCCAGTTGCGATAGTCGATCGTGGCCTCGCCGGTGATCGTGTAGGTGTCACCGGCCTTGCTGACATTGACCGGGAACTCCACCAGCGCGGTGGCACCATGGAACGTGAGGTTGCCATTGGCCTGACCCTGGCCGTCCGGGGCCAAAGCGAGGATCCCGAGTTCAAATTTGCCCGCGGGCTCGTCGCCCCCCAGCCACTCCAGCATTTTCTTGTCGCGGTCGGGCTTCCCGGTCTTCAGGTCGGCAAACCTGAAGGTGAGCGCCGCCGTCTTGATGCGCGCCTTGTCGTCCACGTTGGCGCGAAGGGCATACGCATCGAGGTGTGCGGTGAAGTCATCGACCGTGGAGCTGACGTCCACATCCACATAGGAGCGGGCGGGATCCACCTTCAGGGCGCGATCAGCGGCAGACAGTGTGAGCGACAGCAGGGCAAGGACGGTGAGAACACGGAGTCTTTTCATGGCGGCGATTAATGGGGGCTCGCCACTTGGACCGCAATTTCACATTTTGGTGCCAATCCACCCCGATGAGCGCACCCCGGAAGACCGCCGACCAATGGTTCGCCGAGTATGGCGAGAGCCATCAGGATGACACCAATGAGCTGATCCACTGGATCTGCGTGCCGATCATCTTCGGCAGCGTGCTCGGTCTGATCTGGTCCATCCC
>JANMTJ010000432.1:0-3355 GCA_031390295.1 Oleiharenicola sp. | reverse complement strand
CAGTTCACTTTCAAGTTGTGCGACCCGCTCGCGCAAATCCGGGAAGTTGGGCATGACGGGTTTGGCGGCGAGTTGTTCCTTCAGCGTGGCCACCTGGGTGCGCAATTGCCCGGCCTCGGTGCCGGCAGTCTCGGCCTGGCGGCGGAGCGAGACCTTGTCGGACTCGAGCAGCTTGACGTTGGCGAGCAGGGTGGTGCGCTCGCGTTGGGCGGCGGCCGTGGCGCTCTTGTAGTCGTCGAACTGTTTCGCGACCTCATTGCGGGCCAATTCGAGCGCGGCGGCTTTCTGGGTGGCGTCATCCCTCGCCTTGGCGAGGACGGTCGCTTCCTGTTTGGTGCGGGCGGCCTCGGATGAGTGGCCGGCCAGTTGGGACTCAAGCTCGGTGACCTTGCCGGACAAGTCGGGGTAGGACGGAGCGGACGGGGCAGTGGATTTGGCGGCGAGCTGGGCCTGCGCCTGGGCGAGACCGGTGCTGGCGGCTGTGAAGGCCGATTCCAGTTCGGCCACGCGGCCGGAAAGATCGGGATAGGCGGGAGCCGCCGGTCTGGCGGCCAACGCGGATTGGAGCTCGGCGACCTTGCCTGACAGATCGGGGTAGGCCGGGCCCGTCGGCCTGGCCCGGAGGGAATCGTTGGCCTGGGCGAGGGCGGCTTTGGTGGCATCAAGTTCCTTGGAAAGATTGCCCAGGGCGGCCGCCTGCTGCTGGGCGCGCGTAGACTCGGCCGTGAGGGATGCGATCCTGGCTTCGAGTTCGGTGACATTGCCGCGCAGATCGGGATAAGCGGGGGTGGCGGGCTGACGGGCCATGGCCAGTTGGGTCTCCAGCTCGGCGACCTTGCCGGACAGATTGGGGTACGAAGGGGCGGAGGCGCGCACGGCCACCAATTCACGTTCGAGGGCTGAGACACGCTCACGCAAGTCCGGGAAGCTGGGTGTCTCCGGTTTGGCGGCGAGGGCGGCCTGCGCTTGGGCGAGACGGGTGCTGGCGGCGGTATAGGCGGTTTCCAGCTCGGCGACGCGACCAGAAAGGTCGGGGTAGTTGGGCGCGGCCGGACGGGCGCCGAGCGAATCGTTGGCCTTGGCGAGTTGGGCCGCGAGCAGCGCCTTCTCGTCATTGACGCGGTTAAGCGTGGTTTCGACCTGCTGGCCGAAGGCGCGGGCCGTCTCAAGCTCGGCCGCCGCCGTGGCGGCAACGCGCGCGCGGTCGTCATTGACCTGGTTGAGGGTGTCCTCGACCTGGCGGCCAAAGGCCCGGGAGGTCTCGAGCTCGGTGAGGGCGGCCTGCAGCTCGCGCGACTTCTGGTCGAGCGCGGCGGTGTCGGGGGCCGTGGGTTTGGCGGCCACCAGTTGTGCTTCAAGTTCTGCAACACGCTCGCGCAGATCCGGGAAGGTGGGCGAAACCGGCTGCGCGGCCTTTTGCGCCGCCGTCAGGGCCATCCGCACGCGCGTCAACTCACCCTTGGTGGTGTCGGCGGAGGTATTCAGCTCGGTGACGCGGGCCTCGGCCGCGCGGAGCTGCTGCTGCACGGCCTGGCTTGATTCGGTGGCGGTGCGGGCGGTCTTTTCATGCTGGGCGTTGAGGTTGATCAGGCGATCACGCTCGGCGCGGAGGGCCGTGACATCGGCGGAAACGGAGTTGAGCCGGGCGGCCAGGGCTTCGCGCTCGGCTTGGAGGCGCGCCAAGGTGTCGTCGGTTTGCGGCTGGACGGGAAGGGGATTCTCCGCCGGAGCGAGGCTCTTGGGCGTGGAGGCGGTTTCCTTGGCCGCCGGGCCGGGTGTTGCGGCTTGGGCGGGGGCGGTCGAGGTGGGTGCCTCCGTGCGGATATTGACCGGGCTGGGAGAGCGAATGCCGAGCTCGGCCTTGCGCTCGGTCAGGCGGCGCTGGGCCAGTTCAAGGGTGGGGCGATCGAACGAACCGATGAGATTGTCGAGGGCGCGGCCGCGGGCGCCGTTTTCCCGGGCGAGCGAAAGCCACACAAAGGCCTCGATGGGGTCGGCCGCGACGCCCCGCCCCTCGGAGTAGGCAAGACCGACGTTGTATTGCGCGATGCCGTTGCCCCGGCGGGCTTTGGCAAGGAGGGAGGTGACTTCACTGCTTTCCTGGGGGAAGGCCAGCGGGGTGAGCAGGGTAGCAACCAACAGGGCGGCGAGCAGACGAAAGGTTTTCATGCAACGGCGGTGTGTGGGCTGGAAGGTTTGTCAGGTCGGGGCCGGGCTGCAAGCCCGGCTTGGCCGACTCAGGTGTTTATCCGCAACTTTGGCCGCGAGGAGGGCAGAATCTCAGTCAACGACGGGGAACAACAGCCTCAGGCTGCGTTGCACCGCCCGGCGGTCGGGCTCGGTGAACCGGCCGGCCTTGCGCAGCACAAAACGCTCATCGAGTGTGAAGAGCTTCATCCGGACGACCGAGGCATAAGCCAGCCCGGCGGCACGCAGGTCGGAGATTTCCACGTCCAGCGGCCAGCCGAGGTTCTCGCGGCTCGTGATCATGGCCAGCACGAGATGACCGATACGATCCTGAAACGGTTCGGCGGACAGCACGAGGGCCGGGCGGCGCTTAACGGCGGCGCTGTCCGTGAACGGAAACGGCACCACCAGCACGTCGAACGGCTTAAAGGTCATTTATCGGCCTAAACAAAACACCTGCCTGCCAGAGGAAGAGCGTTCGTGGGCACGGCAGCTATAGGTTTCGGTAGGCGCGCTCGTCGTGCGCCGAATCCCACTCGTCCTGCAGCGTCTCCCCAACCGCATGAGCCATGGTGTGGTCCACGGGCCGGGCTTTCTGGAGATAGACAAGGCCGGCGCGCAGCTTGAACGCTACGGAGTCGCCCGCCTTCAGGCCGAGTTGCTTGCGGATGCGGCCCGGGATGGTCGCCTGGCTTTTGCTGGTGAGTTTGCTGACAGAGAGGGTGCGCATGACAAGTAAGGCTGGTATTACTCACCTTACTTTCTGTCAAGCCCGGGCATTAACGAATTTCACAGTCTGACGCACCTACAGGGAGGTCTTCGCCTGTCCGACGGCGGCGTGCCACCCGGCGTGGAGGCGGCGCATGGTGGCGGAAGGCGCCGATGGACGGAAAACATGCCCCGCGGACCAGAGCGCGGCGATCTCAGCACGGCTTTTCCAGAAACCGACCGCGAGTCCGGCGAGGTAGGCGGCCCCCAAGGCGGTCGTCTCGGTGGTGCGGGGGCGGACGACCGGCACGCGGAGCAAGTCGGACTGGAATTGCATCAACGCGTTGTTGACCGTGGCGCCGCCGTCCACGCGGAGTTCGCGCAATGTGCGTCCGCAATCCGCCTCCATCGCCGCGAGCAGGTCGGCGCTTTGATAGGCGATGCTTTCGAGCGCGGCGCG
>JANMTJ010000360.1:0-7734 GCA_031390295.1 Oleiharenicola sp. | reverse complement strand
GGTGAGCTCCGGGCCGGTGATGCCGATGCCCTCGTGGCCGCGGATGGTGTGGCAGGTGATGCAGGTCTTTTCGGCGAAGAGTTTCCGGCCCGTGGCGATCAGCTGCTCGCTTTCCCCGGCTTCGGGCTTCTGCATCATTTTCCAGCCGGCAAAGGGATCGGCGTCGAAGGCGGTTGAGCCGGCGAGGGTGCTGCCCGGACCGGTGTCCTTGAAGCTGGCGAAGCGGACATGGGTAACAGTCGCGTCCTCGGCCAGGGACTTGGCCGTGACGGTACGGGCGGATTGCTTCTGGTTGTCGAGCCACTTGACGTAATCGGCGGCCGAAAGCGCGATGACGCGGAACTTCATGATCGCGTGGGATTCGCCGCAATATTCGGCGCACTGGCCATAAAAATAGCCGGGCTTGTCAGCCTTGAACCAGAGGAAATTCGCGCGATTCGGCATCATGTCCACCTTGCCGGCGAGCTTGGGGATCCAGAAGCTGTGGATGACGTCGATGGTGCGGAGCTGGACGCGAATCGCGGTGCCGGCGGGCACCACGAGCTCGTTGCCGACGGAGAACGGGGCTTCGCCGCCGCCGGGCAACTGCACCAGCTCGGACGGATAATCGAATTTGAACCACCACTGGTAGCCCGTGGCGACGACCTCGATCGCGCCGGCCTTTTCATCCTCGGGCACGTCGTGCGTGTACCAGATGTCGCGCACCGTCGGGATGGCGATGAGCACCAGCAAAAACACGGAGCCGGCGATGAGCCCGACCTCGACAAAGGGATTGCCATGACCCTGCGCGGGCGGCTCGGCCTGCTCGTCCGCCTCGGATTTGGCGCGGAACTTGATCTGCGCATAAGCCAGCGCGGCACCCACGATGATGAAAATAAACGTGCTCACGTAGACCGTGATCATGAACAGATCCCACTGCCGCTCGGCGACCGGACCGGCGGTGACCATGGTGGACTGGGGGCCGCTGAGACTGAAGACCTGGTGCAGCTTGCTGCAGCCGGTGAGCAGCAGCAGGGCAAAACCACCGGTCAGAGTGGCGGTGAGACGCGAAATATGGCGTAGGGCGAAACGTGGACGGGTCATGTGTGGCTGTGGCGGCATCAGCGGGTGCGCTCCGCCAAAATGTATGCGGGCAGGGTTCGGAAATAATTAGGCATTTCAACCACAAAACCGCGCCCAAACCCCCCGTGCGGGGCCCGCGATTGGAGGGGCTCGTTTCCGCATAAGCGTGCGGCCGATGAATTTTGCGTATTTGCACCCGCCCCGGGCTTGTGCATTAGTACCAGCCCATGAAAAAACACCTCCTTTTACCTCTGTTGGCCTGTGCCTTGGTCATGACCGGCTGCGGCAAGAAAGATGAAGCGGCCACGACCATCCCCACGACGGCCGCCACCCCCGCCGCCCCGGTGGCCGCGGTCATCGAGCTCACGGCCAACGACAGCATGAAGTTCAGCCAGACCCGCTTTGAGGTCAGCGCCGGACAGGAAGTGAAGCTCACCCTGACCAACCTTGGCACCATGCCGAAGGTCGCGATGGGCCACAATTTTGTGCTCCTGAAAAAGGGCATTGATCCCAAGGCCTATTCCGATGCCGCCATCATGGCGGTGGCCACCGACTATGTGCCGGCCGCCCTCGCCGACCAGGTCATCGCCCATACCAAGCTGCTCGGTCCGAAGCAGAGCGACGAGATCACCTTCAAGGCCCCGACCGAGCCCGGCGAGTATCCGTTCCTCTGCACCTTTCCGGCGCATTTCCTTTCCGGCATGAAGGGCGTGATCGTGGTCAAGTGAGCGGGTAGGGTGGCGAGTCCCCTCGCCGCCGCGGCGCGGAACGGAGTCCGCGCCCTGCCAAAACCAAGCCGGGCCGCGCGCCCGGCTTTTTCATGCTCAACCGGCCGGGGTCGCCGGCCACCATTGGTAGAGAAAGAAATAGATCAGCACGCCGGTCACCGAGACATACAGCCAGATCGGAAAGGTGTATTTCGCCCAGCGCTTGTGCGTCTCATAGTCGCCCTTGATCGCGAACAGAAAGGTGCGCGGCACGAGATAGGCGATGGCGATGGCCAGCACGATATGGGTGAATAGCATCGTGAAGTAGCTGGCACGCAGAGCCGGGGCCTCGCCGCCAAAGGGTGTATGGACACCGCGCATCAGGATCTTGTGCGTCACGTAGCCGACGAGAAACAGCGCCGAGACCACGCCGGCGGTCAGCATCGTGGCGCGGTGGGCGTCGCGCGCGCCGCGCTTGATCAGGACCAAGCCCGTGAGGATGAGCACGGTGGCGGTCGCGTTGAGCGCGGCGTTGAGAGTCGGGATGTCTTGGACGGTCATGAAAGGAAGGATTTTGCAGGAGCCTGTTTACAGGGGATGATCACATGATCGCCTGCCAGCAGGCTCCTACAGTCTGAAGATCATCCGGTCGGCGACCAGCGCGGTCAGCAGCAGGGGCAGGTAGGCGATGGAGATGAGGAACAACCGCCGGGCAATGGGTTCGCGGGTGGCCGGGTTCAGGAAGTGGAAGGCCGCGTGCAGGAACCACAGCCCGAGCACCATCGCGGCGGCGAAGTAATACCACGTGCAATAGCCGAGCAGGGTGGGCAGCGCGCTCGCCGCGACGAGCAGCACGGTCCAGATGAATGTCCAGCGGGAGATCTTGGTGCCGCTCGGGTCGATCACGGAGAGCATGGGCATGCCGACGGCGGCATAATCCTTCCGGTAGGTCCAGGCCAGGGCGAAGAAGTGCGGCATCTGCCACGTGAACAGGATGGCGAAGAGCGACCACCCGAGGCCGGGGTTCGAGCGGCCGGCGGCGGCCCAGCCGATCATCGGTGGCAGGGCGCCGCTGATGGCACCGAACTCGGTATTCCAGCGCGACCAACGCTTGGCCGGGGTGTAGATCGCCAGGTAGGCGACGATGGTGGCGAGGGCGAGGAAGGCGGAGTAACCGTTGACCAACCTGAACAATACGAACAGGCCGGCGATGCAGAGGGTCCAGCCCATGACAAAGGCCGAGCCGGGGGCAATGATCCCCGCGGGGATCGGGCGACCGGCCGTGCGCTGCATCCTGGCGTCGGTGTCGCTCTCCATCCACATGTTGAGCGCGGCCACGCCGCCGGCGCACAGGGCCGTGCCGAGCACCACGAGCAGGGTGCGCTTCCAGTCCCAATAGGTATACGGGACAGCCGCAAGGTAGCCCACCATCGCGGTGATGACCGACATGAAGCTCAGCCTCGGTTTGGTCAGTTCGAGATAATGCCGCCAGGTGGCGCCTCCCGTGAAGGGGATGGTATCGGCTTCGGTCATGATGCGCGTTCCATCGAGTCACGCCGGGTCAGGAAGACGACGAGAAAAGTCGTGGCCAGGGTCAGGGCCCCGACGACCACATGGCCGGTGGTCATGGTGATGCTGCGACCGGTCCAGATGATCTGCGCGCCCAGGATGATTTGCAGGCCGATCAGGCCCACGAGCAGGAAACTGGCCCCGCGCAGGAATGGCGCGAGGGACTTCTCGCGCCAGAGGAAATGGCTGTAGGCGAGGAGCGCGACGCCGATGACCGCCGCCAGTGCCCGATGGGTGAACTGCAGTGCCACCCGGTAGTCCCAGGTCGCCGGCAACAGGTCGCCTTCCGGAGTGGAAAAGGGAAACGTCGGGATGGCCATGCCGGCCTGGTTGTGACGCATGGTCACCGCCACGGCCAGTTGGCCGAACAACAGCGCCACGCACCACCAACCGAGGACCCGGACCCGGTTGCCGGCGGTGCCGAGGGTGTTTTCCACCCACGGACGCGAGACCCCGGCGACTATGGCGAAAAGCACGCAAATATAGACCTGGGCGAGTATGCCATGCGGGATGCGCAGCATCTGGCCGAGGGACATTTCGAAACCGGGAAACCCCAGGTGATCCAGCGTGACACGCGTTCCGCCAATCAGGCCCTGCACGATGACAATGACCAGTGCCCACCAGCCGAGTTTGCGCAGCCAAGCCCGCGCCTCGTAACGGTGCAACCAGACGGCGAGCATGATCGTGATCAGGCCCATCAAGGTGCCGGAGAGCCGGTGCGAGTGCTCGGCGAATTTGTCGATTTCGGTGAGCCAGCCGTGCGGGTTGACCGAACCGTTCGACAACGGCCAGTCGGCGAAGGCCATGCCGGCCCCGATCGTGGTCGTGAAGGCCCCGAGTGTCACCAGCACAAAAACCCAGGCGCTGCCCAGGGCGGCGAACCAGGCGAGGCCGGGTTTATAGGTGGATGTGCGTGGCATCAGGTGGGATTATTGGCGCAAACCGGCAGGTGATAGTCCGCGCCGGGACAGAGCAAACCTTTTGACAATTCCCCCCGTTGGCAAATGTGTGTGCAGGATGAAGCCGAGATATTCGACCGCCGTTGCCCTCGTCGCATGCCTGCTTATGGCCGCTTGCGCGAAGCAGGAAGCGGCGGCCCCGGTCGCCTCCACGGCGTCCGCGCCGGCGGTTCCGGCCGAGGGGCGGCATCCGTTGACCGGTGAAATCGTCAAGGTCGACACCGAACGACAAACGCTTCTCGTCAGCCACGACAAGATCCCGGGCTTCATGCCGGCGATGACGATGGAATTCAAGGTGGCGAAGGCCGACTTCGCTAATGCCAGGGAAGGACAGCGCATCCGGGCGGAGATGGT
Source organism: Oleiharenicola sp. (assembly GCA_031390295.1). Lineage (GTDB taxonomy): Bacteria > Verrucomicrobiota > Verrucomicrobiia > Opitutales > Opitutaceae > Lacunisphaera. The sequence continues at coordinate 3,083 of JANMTJ010000360.1, read as the reverse complement.
GGACCGCGGCGAGGATTACTGGCTCGAGAAAATCTGGCCCGACGACACCGTCACCAAGACCACCCTCGATGCCGCCGCCAACGCGCTCGCGCAGGACACGGCGGTGCGCGGCAAGGAGGCCTACCGCGAGATCGGCGAGAGCCTGCCCACCTTCACGCTGCTGGACCAGGAGGGTCGCACGGTCTCCGCCAGCCGTTTCCGCGGCAAACGGATCGTGCTCAATTTCATCTTCACCCGCTGCCCGCTGGCGACGATGTGCCCGGCCGCCACCCTGCGGATGGCCGCGCTGCAAAAGGCGGCCCGCGAGGCCGGGGTGAAGGACTTTGAACTCGTCTCCATCTCGATGGACCCGGAATACGACACGCCCGGCGTGCTCCGCGAGTACGCCGAGGCTCGCGGTCTGGACACCGCCAACTGGTCGTTCCTCACCGGGCCCGATGCGGCGGTGCGGCACCTGCTCGCGCAGCTAGGCGTGATCCGCGAGTTCGAGGGGGCCACGATCAAGCACACCCTCGCCACCGTGCTCATCGACGAGCAGGGCCGCATCGTTCATCGCGTGGACGGCAGCACGTGGCAGGTCGAGGATTTCGTCCGGCGGGTGAAGAGGTGATGAGTGCTTCTGATCCAGGCAGGGACGGACCGCCGGGCCGTCCGTCGGAAAATGAAGCGGCGCGCCCAGCGGTCGCGCCCTACCAAAAGCAGCAGATCCTGCTCATCACCGGCGTGGCGTTGGGGCTCTACGTGGCGGTGCGCCTGCTGCCCGCCGGGTCCAACGTGAACCACATGGATTTCCGGGTGGAAGGGAAGGGCGGGCTGGAATTTTGCGATCCGGCCAACCCCCAGTTCATCCCCGTCGTGGCCGTGCGTTCGCCGGTGGTCATGACCCTGCAGTCCGACCGTGCGCCCGCCCGGGATGAGACGGTGGAATTCACGCTTACGTTGCGGACGGCCAGCGGCAAACCCATCGGTCCGGCCGACCTCCTCGTGGCGCACACGCGGAAGCTGCACGTCCTGGCGGTGGACCCGACCCTGACCGACTACCAGCACATGCATCCCGAGCCGGGCCGCCGGGACGGGGAATGGAAATTCAGCTTCACGCCCACCCGGGCGGGACTCTACCGGTTTTTCGCCGATTTCACGCCGGCCGCGACCCAGCGCGGGCTCTACGCCTCGGCGGATTTCAACGTGCAGGGCCCGGTGGCCACGGTCATCACCAATGCGAGCACGACGTATCAGGAACGCGGCTATAATTTCGAGCTGCTGCTGCCGCAGATCCTCCAGGCCGGCCGGCCCAGCGTGATGCGCTTCCGGATCGAGAGCCAGGGGGCGGTCAAGACACCCGTGAAGCTGGAACCGGTCATGGGCGCGTATGCCCATTTGGTGACCTTTGACGAGACGCGCAGCGGCTTCGCCCATCTGCATCCGATGGAGAACGACCTGACGAAACCGCCCGACGCCCTGCGCCCGCAGTTGGATTTCAAGGTCACCATCCCGGCCTCCGGCCGCTATGTCATCTGGGCGCAGGTAAAGATCGACGGCAAGGAGACCTTCGCCCCGTACTGGGTGGACGTGCTGCCGTGAGGTGGCTGTTTGAGCGTAGGGCGCGACCGCTGGGCGCGCCGTAAAGACGATCGCGGACGGCCCGGCGGTCCGTCCCTACCGGTATGCACTCACACCGGTTCGCCGGAGAAGGCCATGACCTCGCCCGCGTCGGTGGTGAGATACTGGCCGAGCTCGGTGCCGGGGAAGCTGCCATAGACCCCGGGGTGGCAGCGCAACAGGCCCTCGCGCGCGAGCCGCACAATGCTGCGCTGGTTGAGCTCGGGATCGTTGCAGAAGTAGTGATCGCGCGCCCGGTTGGGCCACACCAGGCTGCCGCGCAGCACGTCGCCGATCAACGCCTCGCCGTTGGCGAGCACGATGGAGACGGAGCCGGCGGTGTGGCCCGGCGTGGGCAGCACGCGGCCGCGCAGGCCGTAGGGCTCGAGCGCAATGCCTTCCTTGAAAACCAGGTCGGGCTCGAAGGCCTCGAATTCTTCGTCCACGAAGGGCCGCAGCACGCGCCCCAGCCAGTCCTGCACCGCAATCACGCCGTTGCGACCGGCCCGGACCAGCGGGATATCGCCCGCGTGCAGGGCGATCTGCGCCCCGGTGCGACGGCGCAGCTCGGCGGCGCAGCCCGCGTGATTGCTGTGGCCGTGGGTGAGGAGGATGAGCGCAAGGTCCTTGGGTTCGACGCCGCTGGCCTTGAGTCCGGCCAGGATGCGCTTGAGGTCACCGGGCGCGCCGGTGTCCACCAGGACGGGCCGCGAGCCGAGCAGCAGGTAGCAGTTGGAGATCGCGCATTTGATCCGGACAAGCATTCGACGTAGTGATTAATGCCAAGGCAGGGTTTAGCCACAAAAAGTCACAAAAATCCGGTGGCAATCAAGGGATGCAAGGCGCCTATAGGCGCGCGGCAAATGGCCGGGGCGGAACCGACATTCTTTGTGCCTCTTCGTGGCCAAAATTCGGCCGGGTTGGACTCAGTTCCCTGCCAGTGGCAGCTCGGCGCGGACGGAAGTGGCATTTTCCGTGGGAAAATCCGGCGGCACGGCAAAGGTCACCGGGCGCTGCGCCAGCCATTGCAGGGCCCGGATCAGGATCGTCTGCACCCCGGCGTCGCGCACGGTCACGGGCTGCGTGTCGCCTTTCCAGACATGGCCGAGGGTCGAGGTGTAGACCCGGCCCAGGCCGTAACTGACGGTCCACTCGATGGGCCAGTTGAGCTTGGTGCGCACGGTGTCGTTGGCATAGGAGAGCACCTCCACGTGCTCGGCCGGACCCCGGGCGTAGTTGTAGACCTCGATGTCCGCCGCCTTCCAACGACGGGGCAGTCCCTGGTGTATCGGGTGCTCACCGAGCCGGATGATGAGGGCGTCGAAGCGCGGACCGTGGCCGGTGTTGGCACCTTCGCCTGCGGGGATCCGGATGATTTTTTCGTCATCGCCAACCTGCAGGGCGGGGCCGAATTCCTTCTTCCGCCAGCCGAGGCCGATGATCTGGTTGTACGCGGGCCAGTCGGCAAAGGCGTTGTTGCCGGC
>JANMTJ010000346.1:0-8744 GCA_031390295.1 Oleiharenicola sp. | reverse complement strand
GGCCAGATTCGCGTCGGTCAGGAGAAGGCGGCCATCGCCGAGGAAATCACGCTCACCTTTGGTTTCGCCGAGGAAGTCGCGCAGCCCGTGCTGCAGCCGCAGGTATCTCCGGCTGAGCAGCCGGTGGCCATCAATCCGGCCAAATCGGCGATCAACGCCTGAGCCGACCCTGCGGTGGTTGACCGTCGGGGCAAAAGCGTTTTGATACGCTGCACCTCGGTCATGCCACCCCTCCCGGCTGGCGTCGTCTGACACTTACATGCGGAAAGTATACATCACCGGCGTCGGGTTCATCACCAGTATCGGCAATGATGCCGGGACGGTCTCGGAGAGCCTGCGTGAACTCCGTCACGGCATGGTGCAATATCCGCCGTTTCAGAAACCCGATGTGCCGGTGAAGGTGGCTGCCCCGATCCGCGATTTCCAGACCGACACCACTGATGCGGAGGACTGGGTATTTCCCGCCCGCTACAGCATCCGCCGGGAAATCCTGCGCGGCATGGCGCCCCACGGGGTCTATGCGTATTGCGCCATGCTGCAGGCCGTCGAGGACGCCAAACTCGCAGAAGCCGACTACTCCAATCCCGACACGGGTCTCTATGCGGCCTCCGCGGGCTCGCCTTTCCTGCTGGGTCACCATCTCGAACGGATGCGCAAGCTGGGCGTCATGCGCTGTCCGCCCCTTGGCGTCGTCGCCTCGATCTCGGGCACGGTGAACTTCAACATGGTTTCTCAGTTCAAGATCAAGGGCGCCTCAACCGGGTTTTCCTCGGCCTGCGCGTCCTCGGCGCATGCCATGGGCTTCGCCTATGACGAGATCGCCCTCGGCCGGCAGAAACGGATGTTCGTCATCGGGGCCGAGGACGGCAACGTGGAGAGCATCCTGCCCTTTGCCGGCATGCGCGCCCTGTCCCTGCAGACCGATCCATCCATCGCTTCACGTCCGTTCGATGTGGCCCGCGACGGTTTTGTCGGCACCGGTGGCGCCGTCGTGTTGGTTTTGGAAAGCGAGGAAGAGGTCGCCCGCCGCCACCCCAAGGTGTATGGCGAGGTGGCCGGTTGGGGTCAGGCGTCCGACGGCTACAATGTCGCGATCTCCCATCCTGATGGCGAGGGCCTGCGCATGGCCATCGAGAATGCCCTGAAGTATGCCGACGTTTCGGCGGAGGACGTGGACTACGTCAACGCCCACGCCACCTCCACGCCCATCGGAGACATCTCCGAGGCCAAGGCGCTCAAGGCCATCTTCAAGGGCTCGCCGTCCCGTCCGGCCATCAGCAGCACCAAGGCGCTCACGGGCCACGGGCTTTCGCTGGCCGGGGCGATGGAGGCGGGCTTTTGCGCCCTCGCCATGAAGGAAGGCTTCATTCCGGGCTCGGCGCATATCACCAATCTCGATCCCGCCTGCGCCGGGCTGAACATCATCCGCGCCACCCTCCCGCAGCGACCCAATGTCGTGCTGAGCAACAGCAGCGGTTTCGGCGGCGCCAACGTCTGCCTGGTGTTCAAGTCGGTCTGAAGCGCATGAGCTCCGGCGCGCTTTCCTCCCGTTATCGCACCGCCTTTGTCACCGGGGCCAGCACCGGGCTGGGCCTGGCATTCACCGAGATGCTGCTGGCGGAAGGGGTCGAGGTCTGGGGCACCTCCCGGGATGCGGCCCGTCTGCCGTCCCGGACCCGTTTCCACGCGGTGGCGCTTGAACTCGCCGACTCCGTCGCGGCCGAGCAAGCCTTCCTCGACGCCGAGCGGACGGCTGGCGGGTTTGACCTGGTGGTCAACAACGCCGGCTTTGGCACTTTTGGCGCCTTTGCGCATACGGATTTTTCCGTTTGGGAGGAGCAGTTCCGGGTGATGCTGGTCAACACGGCCCGGCTCGCCCACCTCGCGTTGCGGGGCATGCTGACGCGCCACCGAGGCGCGCTCGTCAACATCTCGTCCATCGCCGGTGAGTTCGGCCTGCCCTATCAGGCGACCTACAACGCGGTGAAGGCCGGCCTGTCCGCGCTCAACGAGAGCTTGATGTATGAAGTGCGGGACACGGGGGTGATCATCATTGATTTTCGCCCTGGTGACTACCGCACCGACTTCGAGGGCTCGGTGCGCCGTCCGCCACAGGCCGCCGCACTCGACGAAGGCAACACCGCCCGGATGGCCCGGGTCTGGGAGAAATTCCAGCTCATGATGCGCACCGGCCCCGTGCCCGCCCATGCCGCTGCAGCATTGAAGGGCGCCCTGCTCCGCGGTCGCAGCGGCACGGTGCGCACCGGCCGGTTCTTCCAGGCCGTGCTCGGCCCGTTCCTGGCCCGCTTCGGGTCGCTGTCCCTCAAGCGCCGCATCCAGGAAAGATATTTCGGGCTCTGAATATGATTTCGACGATTTTATTTCACCCGGGCCGGCCTATTGATGGCGATGATCGGGTCCACGAATCAAAACCATGAACCGGGTCCGCATCCTCATCCTCACCTCCAGCACCGGCGCCGGTCACGACGTCCGGGCGCAGGCGTTTGCCGAGTGGTGCTTCGAACTCTACCGGCACAATGTCGATGTGCGCATCGAGCAGATGCTCGAGAAGTCCTCCGGTTTTTTCAGTGCCGGGGTGCGGTTCTACAACTGGATCCAGAAAAAGTCCCCCTGGATGCACAAGGCCTTCTTTCTCTTCGTTGAGCTGCTCGCCCTGCTCAACCGTCGCTCAGTGACCTTTGGCCGGGCCTATTACGAGGCGGTGCTCCGCGAATACCAGCCGCATTTGGTGTTCAGTGTTCATGACTGCCTGAACCGGGGTTATTTCCAGCTGGCCCGCAAGGTCCTCGGCGCCGACAAGGTCCGCTGTGCGACCTATTGCGGCGAGTTTTCCGGCGGCTTTGGCTACAGTGTCAACTGGGTCGAGCCCACCGCCGACCTTTATATTTCACGCACGCCCACCGCCCGCGACTACGCCGTGAAACTGGGCATGCCCCGGGAACGCACCCGCGTGCGCGGCCACCTGATGCAGCCCCGCCAGCATATCGGGTTCATGAACCGCCAGGCGCGCGCGGCCTACCTGGAAAACGAACTCGAACTGCGAACCGACCTGTTCACCGTCTTCCTCGCCACCGGCGGCAACGGCGCCAACAACCACCTTGATCTCCTGACGGCGCTGTTGCCCCATGCCAATCGCGTCCAGGCCGTGGTGATCTGTGGCCGGAACAACGAGGCCTACAACCAGGTCTTGAGCTGGCGTGTCGAGCATCCGCAGCTCAACTGTTTCCTGGACCGGTTCTCTGCGGAAGTTCACCTTTTGATGCAGGTCAGCGATGTGATTGTCACGCGCGGTGGCACCACGTCCTGCGCCAAGGCGCTCCATTTCCGGTGTCCCATCATTTTCAACGCCCTCGGCGGGGTGATGCCCCAGGAGGAGCTGACAGTGAAGTTCTTCAAGCGCGGCGCGGGTGTCGCCCTCATCCACAATGCGGAGGATTTTGGCCGGATCATCGCCGGCTGGCTGGAGGACCAAACCAGTTATTGCCGTTTCCGGGATGATTTCCTGAAGCTGCGCTACGAGGAGGACCCCACGCTCGTCATCTCCGAGCTGGTCGATCTGGCGCAGGAAGTCTCCCATACCCGGCATCAGCCCGGTCCGTTTCCCCCCAAGCCACGCATGTCTGACGCGAGTTAGCCGGCGGCGAATGGGTTGGCGAGATAGCTGCGCTCGCGGTATTCGAACCAGTCGAAGTCGGCGGGCCGGGCGGTACCGGCCAGATCCTGGCAGGCCATGCCCACAAAAGCGCCGGTGAAATTCGGCAGGCCGGGCAGGCTCGCCTCGTCGGAAAGGATGCTGGCGTCGAGGATTTGCGGCACTTGCTGCCACTCGCCGCCGATCCTGTAGCCGAAATGCAGGCGTTCATCATCGACCTCGACCCGAAGCTCCACGGGCCTGCCGGCGGGAAGAGGAATCAGCGCAGTGAACGAGTCGGCGACCACTCCGTCGGGAATGGCCGACATCACGCGCAGATGTTTGCCTGCCACCTCGTCATGTGAGACAAAGAGATAGTGGAACTTGGCCGCCCCGTAATAGCAGATGAGCCCGGCCATCTGCTGGAAATGCTCCGGCTCGAATTCGACAACCGTGGTTGCGCTGTAGCAATGCGCCTGCTGCCGCCGGGCGACGAGGGCCTGCTTGAAGAGGCTGCCCACCGTCTCGCGTCCGTAGAGGCGCAAATGTCCGGGCCGCGCGGCGAGGCTGAACAGCTCCCCAGGCCAGGGTGAACGCAGCCACTGGAACTCGAGCGGGAGGTCTGCCAGGTCGAAGTCGTGGCGGACGGTCGCGGGTGGAAACGGGTGGGCGGGGAGCTTCGGCGCCGGGGGCGTGAGCTGGGGAATGCCCTCGCCGTCGGTCGTGCGGAGCCAGTCATCCTTGCCCCACACCATCGGTTGAAGGGCGGTCTCCCGTCCGAGCACGCAGCGCCCGCGGTTGCGCAGGGGCCGGCCGCAGAGATAGGCGATGTAGGTTTCGCCGGCTGGTGTATCCACCAGGTCGGCGTGGCCGGCGCGTTGCAGCGGGGCATCGGGCCGGTGGCGTGAACTCAGGATGTAGGTGTCGGGATGGAGCTCGTAGGGGCCGGCCAGGCAGCGGGAGCGGCACATCGTGACGGCGTGACCCCAGCCGGTGCCACCCTCGGCGGTGATGAGGTAATACCAGCCGTTGCGCTTGTAGAGATGCGGCGCCTCGGTAAGGCCGAGGGGAGTGCCCTTGAAGATGTTCACGCGGGTGCCGATGAGCTTGCGCTCCCCGACCGAGTATTCCTGCAGCACGATGCCGGCGAAACGGTTGTGGCCGGGGCGGTAGTCCCACAACTGATTGACGAACCATTTGCGCCCATCGTCGTCGTGGAAGAGCGAGGGATCGAAACCGCTGCTGTTCATGCAGACCGGGTCGGACCATTCGCCGTCGATCCTGTCTGCGGTGACAAGGTAGTTGTGGAAATCGCGGAGCGAGGCGCCCGAGGCGCCGCCGATGGAGGTGCGGCCGTAGCGTTTCACGTCGGTGTAGATCAGCCAGAACCTGCCGTCAGCGTGCGAGAGGCAAGGGGCCCAGATGCCGCAGGAATCCGGGTCGCCCAGCATGTTCAACTGGCTGGCGCGCGTGAGCGGGCGCGTCAGCAGCCGCCAGTTCACCAGGTCGCGGGAGTGGTGGATCTGCACGCCGGGGAACCACTCGAAAGTGGAGGTGGCGATGTAGTAGTCGTCGCCCACCCGCAGGATGGACGGATCGGGATTGAAGCCGGGCAGAATGGGGTTGCGGATGTTCACGGGTGGAGTGGGGAGGGCCTGCTCAAGCGGCGGTGACGGGGCGCTCGCGCACCACGGTCCAGAGGATCACCGCGCCCAGGATATCCAGCACGGCCAGGCCGACAAAAAACGGCGTGTACCCGATGGTGCTGACGTATTTTCCGATCAGCAGGGAAAACACGAGAATGCCGGCGTTGCCACAGGTGCCGGCCATGCCGGCGACGGTGGCCACCTCGTTGCGCTTGAACAAATCCGAGGCCATCGTGATCACGGTAACCGAGAGGGTCTGGTGGGCAAAGCCGGCCAGGCAGAGCAGGGCGATGGCGACATAGGGGCTCTGGACGATCCCGACGAAGGCGACACCGATCATCATGATCGCACCGCAGGTGAAGGCGCCGCGCCGGGCGTTGATCAGGCTGATGCCGCGCTTCTGCAATGCGACCACGATGGTGGGGCCGCAGAAGCAGCCCAGGTCGGCGGCGAGGAAGGGCATCCACACAAACAACGCCATCTGCTTCAGGTCGAAGCCCCGGACGGTCATGAAATACAGCGGCAGCCAGAAGGAGAGCGTGCCCCACGTGGGATCGGCGAGGAAGCGGGGCAGGGCGATGCCCCAGAAATTACGCTGCCGGATGAGCGAAAGGACCGAGGGTTTGCGGCCGTCGCTCTGAAGGTGTTTTTCCTGGCCGGATTCGATGTGGTGCCTTTCCGCGTCGGAGAGCGCGGTGTGCTTGGCGGGCGAATTGTAGAAGAACAGCCACAACGCGAGCCAGAGGAGACCCAGGGCGCCGGTGACCACGAAGGCCGCCTGCCAGTTGTAGTAGAGGATCACCCAGGTCACCAGCGGCGGCGCCAGCATGGAGCCGAAGGAGGCACCGATGTTATAGAGGCCGCCGGCGTGGCCGCGCTCTCTGGCGGGAAACCACTCCGACACGGCCTTGATGCCGGCGGGGTTGGCCGAGCCTTCCGCGAGGCCGAGCAGGCCGCGCAACCCGGCCAACACCGGCCAGCTGTGCGCCAGGCCGTGGGCCATGCTGGTCAGCGACCAGGCCGTGACGAACAGGGCCAGGCCCAGCTTCAGGCCGACCACGTCCAGGACGTAGCCGCAGACCGGTTGCAGCATGATGGTGGCCTGGAACGCCGCGGTGATCCACGAGTATTGCTCGGTGGTCATGGAGAGCTCCTTCATCATGGTGGGCGCGGCCACCGCGAGCGTGCTCCGGGTCAGGTAGTTGATAATCGCGCCCAACATGATCAGGCTGATCATCCACCAGCGGAGTCCCGGAATCTTGGGAAATGCCATGGAGGGAATGGGTTCGTCTGTGCTGCGGCGGGGGTAGGCGGCAGACCGTCCGGCGTTTCTACCGCCTGGCCCGGCCGTGTCCAGTGCCGGCTGGGCCGCAATCGGGCTAACTATATCCTAACCGGGACCGGGCGAAGCATCGTAGAGTTATCGCGCTTCAAATACGGCAGCTTCTTCCGGGGTGAGAGGCGCCCAGTTCATGGAGGTTACGACTTCAACTGCGCCATTCGGGGTGGTGAGTTGCATGACCAGCTTGCCGGGGAAAAACCCCTTGTCCTGCAAAATGCCGGTGACCGTCAACTGGGCGAACGGCGGGGCCTGCCGCAGCACCATGGCCTTCCGGTAGGCGTTCAGTTCGTCATAGGCATAAAACGCCTGCGCGGCTGCCGGCTCGAGCGACAGGGCCTCGGAGGCGGAGTAACTAAGATAGGGAGGGGAGAACAAACGGACCTGCTTCGCGTCAGCCGCGACCGAGAAGGTGGGATTCAGCAGCATTTCGGTGAAAGCCCTCTGGCCGGGATCGGTCACCCGGCCGATAGAGCCCAGCGCGCGCTGTTTTGAGGCCGCGGCCCAAGCCTTCGCTTGTTCGAGGGAAACTTTCTGCCCATTGGCTTCCGTCCATCCCGGGGTGGCGAGATTGTAGGTGGCCAGCGGAGCCCCTTCAATGTTCGGGCCGTACTCAAACGCCTGCTGGCCGTCAAAGACGATCACGGCGCCGAGCGACTGGCCGTTCGAGTCAGTGACCGACAAGGTCAACTTGGTGGGTGCAGCCCCGCAGGTCGTGAAAAGCGCGGTCGCGAGTAACAAGAGCCTGATGACTAGGGTGGACATACACGGATAGATTTGTCCGCAGGCCCGGGCGGATTCCCGGGCAGATCGCCGGGGGCTGGGTTCATACTGGTACGACCTGTCTCGTTAAGGCAACTATGGAGTCCATGAAAAGGCACGGCACTGTCGCGCGTTGCCGGTGACCCGTTCGTCACGCTTTCTTGCGCGCGATGAACTGGACGACGGCTCCCGGACCACCGAAGCGATGCCCGCCTTCGGCGACATGACGGTCAATCTCCCGGGCAAGGATCACCTCGCAGTTGACGAACTCCTGCCGCAGGCCCGCGGCTGACATCAGCATGTCGGGATCCTTCGGTCCGCCGGTGTCCCGGGGCAGCTGCGCCAACGTATAGGCCTCGAGCAGGATGATGCCGCCGGGTTTGAGGCTGCGTTCAACCATGGGATACAGGCGCTGCCGGAGTGTGCCCGGCAGATGAGCGAAAATGGAGACGACGGAACCGAAGGTGTTCTCCGGCGGCGCGAAGTCGCCGAGGTCGGCAACTTCCGTCCGGATCGTCACGCCGCGGGCTGCGGCCAGCTTTTGGGCCTTGGCCAGGCCGACCTCCGAGCTGTCCACGCCCAGCACTTCCAACCCAAGCGAAGCGAGGAAGACGGCATTACGGCCCTCGCCCTCGGCCAGGCTGAGCACCGGGCCAGTCAGGAGCTTTGCGTTATGGGCTAGGAAACTATTCGGCTCGGTGCCGTAGACATACTCTTCACCGGCATAGCGTTCGTTCCACATGGGAAAAGAAGAGGCATCGGCGCGCCCAGCGGTCGCGCCCTACCTGAGTCAGGCCGCCAGGTACGGCAGCTTCTTGGCGGTTTCCTTTACGGAAGGAATTCCGTCGAGGAGTTCACCGATGGCGTCCCAGCGGCCGTTGATCAGGGCGTCGCGGGCGGTGTCGCGGATCGACGCGGGTACGGTCTGGCCGGCGAAGCGGATTTCCTGCTTCACCACGTCGATGACGACCTCGGTGGACGGGTCCCTTTCCACTGCGGCGGCGATCTTGGCGATGTCCTCGCGTTTGGCGCAGGCGAGGGGCATGCCGAGGGTGATGCTGTTGCCGAAGAAGATCTCGGCGAAGTTCTCGGCGATGACGGACCGGATGCCGTATTTCTGGATGGCCTGCGGGGCGTGCTCGCGGGAGGAGCCGCAGCCGAAGTTGGCGCCGGAGAGGAGGATCGTCGCGCCCTTGAAGCGGGCGTCGTTGAGCGGGTGCGGCTTGTCGGTGCCGTCGGTGTTCTTGCGGACGTCGTAGAAGAGAAATTCGCCGAGGCCGTCGAAGGTCACGCACTTCATGAAGCGCGCGGGGATGATGCGGTCGGTGTCGATGTCGTTGCCGGG
>JANMTJ010000309.1:0-3403 GCA_031390295.1 Oleiharenicola sp. | reverse complement strand
GAGTGATCACTGCGTGGATTTTCCGCACCGCTCAAGAACCACCGATTATAAAAATACTTTCGTCGCCCAGTTTCGTGCTAAAAAACCAAATGCTCCGCCATTCCGGCGCAGCCGGAATGGTGGCGGGCCGCGCAGCGGCCCGGCAGACGTGCAGCGGATGCAAGAGGAGGGATATGGGGCGCGCAAAGCGCGAGTGCTCTGCACCTGCCGCAGGCAGCCAATCCCTCCCTCTCCGCCACTCTTGGTCGCATTCCTGGGGAGCTCACCGTTTCGGGGTTGAGCTGGCCGGTGACGCAGTGTCATAAATGAGCCTTACCCATCCCATGTACCTCATCCGACACCTCCGTATTGGTTCATTGGCCCTGCTGCCGCTGATCCTCGCCCTCAATTCGTTGGCCGCGCCGTCCAAGCTGGCCGACTTCCAGGCCGCCGCCGCCCGGTCCAAGGCGTCTCTGGCTCTCCCCACCTATCCGACTTCCCCCGCGGAGATCAAAACGCAGGCTGACAATGCGATCAAGCAGGCCGAGACCGATCTGGCCAAGCTGGCGTCCGAGGATCCGACCAAGCTGACCTTCGCCAGTACGTTCGCGGCCTATGATGCCATCACCGCCAAGGTGGCTGACGTCCAGATGGTCGTAAGCACCGTGGCCGAATCGAGCACCGAAGCCGCCATGCGTGACATGGCCAATGAGGTGAACGTCAAGATGCAGGGCTGGTTTGTCGGACTCGACTACCGCGATGACATCTACCGCGCGCTCAAGGCCGTGGCCGACACCAAACCCAAGCTGAACGCCCAGGAACAACGCCTGGTGAACGAGCAGATGCGCACCTACCGCCGGGCCGGCCTGGCCCTGTCCCTCGCGGACCGCAGCGAGGTCGAGCGCCTGCGCAAGGTGCTTGCCGCGCTCAACACCCAGTTCGCCGTCAACATCAACGAAGCCCGCGCCCCGCTCGATTTCACGGCCGAGGAACTGGCCGGGATGCCGCAGAGCTTTCTCGACAGCCCCGGGGTCAAGCAGCCCGACGGCAAATACCGCGTGCTGGCCCATGTCACCTGGCACGTCCAGGCCATCGGGGAAAACGCCGACAACGCCGATGTGCGCCGGAAGGTCCTGACCGCCCGCTTCAACCTCGCCCGGGACAAGAACACCCCCTTGCTGAGCAAGCTGGTGGTGCTGCGCTCAGACATCGCCCACCGGCTCGGCTACGCTTCCTGGGCCGACTACCAGACGGAGACCCGCATGGCCAAGAACGGGGCCGCGGCCGTGAAGTTCGAGGCCGACCTCGTGGCCGGCCTGCAGCCCAAGTTCGATGCCGAAATGGAGACCCTGCGGCAATTGAAGGCGACCCACACCCATCAGCCCGAGGCGAAGCTGGAATTGTCCGACGTCTCCTACTACACGAATCTCCTCAAGAAGCAGAAGTACGCCATCGATACCGAGGCCCTGCGCGTCTACTTCCCGTACCAGGCCACGCTGGAGGGCATGTTTGCCATCTATCAGAAGATCTTCAGCCTGAAATTCACGCCGGTCGAGGCGCCTTACGTCTGGGCCCAGGGTGTCCAACTTTACCTCGTGGCGGACGCCGCCACCGGCACCCCGATCGGGGCGTTCTACCTCGACATGTTCCCGCGCGACGGAAAGTTCAACCACTTCGCCTGCTTCCCGCAGAAGACGGGCGGAGTCCTGGCCGATGGCAACTACGACCTGCCCGTGGCCGCGCTGCTCTGCAATTTTCCCGCGCCCTCCGCCGACAAGCCTTCGCTGCTCAAGCAGAGCGACGTCGTCACGCTCTTTCATGAGTTCGGCCACGTGATGCACGGGATGCTCACCCGTTCGCGCTTCGTGGCGCAGACCGGCTTCGCCGTGCCGCAGGACTTCGTCGAGGCCCCCTCGCAGATGCTGGAAAACTGGGTGTGGGACAAGGCGGTGCTGGACACCTTCGCCGCCGACTACCGCGATCCCGCGAAGAAGATCCCCGCGGAGACCATCACCGCCCTGATCGAGGCCCGCCAGGCCACCGCAGCCTCGTTCACGCGCCGGCAGCTGTCCATCGGTTCCCTGGATCTCGATCTGCACACCCTCCCGGCCGACGACGCCTGGATGGCGGATATCGTCAAGATCGTCAATGACACCTCGGCGCGGGTCTACGTGGCGTCGCCGGCCGACACCTTCTGGGCCGCTTACATCGGGCACCTGGCCGGCTATGACGCCGGTTACTACGGCTACATGTGGGCGCAGGTCATCGCGATCGACATGGCCAGTGTGTTCAAGGCCGCTCCCGGCGGGTTCCTCGACGCGTCGGCCGGCCTCCGCCTGCGCAACGAGATCTACGGGGCGGGCAACACCCGCGACGTGGGCGAATCGGTCGAGAAGTTCCTCGGCCGGCCCCGCTCCATGCAGCCGTTCCTCGAGTACGTCGGCATCAAGAAATAATTGCGGATCTTCCGCCCGCGTCCCGCACCCGCCTGCCCGGCGGGCCGGGGCCGTTCGCCCGCCTTAACCTCCGCACATCACAATAAATCGCCGGCGCCCGTGCTCCGGCGCCAGCTTCTCTGCCCATGAACACTCCTGTCCACCGCCGTTGTTTCGCCCTCCTGCTTGTTGCCGCCTGCCTCGGGGGACATGCCGGGGCCGCCACGCTCGCCGATTTCCAAACCAAGGCCGCCCGGTCCAACACAGTGCTCGTCCTGCCGGATTATCCGCTGACGCCGGAGGGCCTGCGCACCCGGGCCGACAACGCCATCAAGACCGCGGATTCGGCCCTGGCTGCGCTCGCGGCACAGGATCCGGCGATGCTGACCTTTGACGGCACCTTCGCCCGGTTCGACGCCATCACCAGCGCAGTCGCGACGTGCGCCAACCAGATCAGCACGGTCGCCGAGTCCCATCCGGACAAGGCCATGCGCGACGCCGCGCGCGAGGTCGAGGTGAAGCTGGAGAGCTGGAGCATCACCCTGGAGTACCGGGAGGACATTTATCGCGTGCTCAAGACCTTCGCGGACACCAAGCCGAAGTTGGACAGCCAGCAGCAGCGGCTGATGGACATCGCGCTGCGCGATTATCGCCGGGCCGGACTCACCCTGCCGCCGGTGGAACGGCAGCAGGTGGAGCAGCTCCGCAAGCGGCTCTCCGAGCTCGAGCAGCAGTTTTCCGTCAACATCAATGAGGCGCGCGCGCCGCTCGACTTCACCCTCGAGGAACTGGCCGGCGTCCCCCAGACCTTCCTCGCCAGCCCCGGCGTGAAGCAGGCGGACGGACGTTACCGCGTGATGCCCCAGGTCACCTGGCACACCGTGGCGATCTCCGAGAACGCCGACAACCCCGAGACCCGCCGGGTGGTCAATATCGTCCGCAACCAGCTGGCCCGGGAGAAAAACATTCCCGTGCTCGCCAAGCTGGTC
>JANMTJ010000275.1:0-2227 GCA_031390295.1 Oleiharenicola sp. | reverse complement strand
GTGATGATGGCGCGCACGGCGCGGGTCTGCTCCGGCTAGGTCGGGGCGGCGAGGGCCCAGGCAATCACGGCGCGCTGATCCGCCGGCGCGGCGATGGCGCGCAGGGCGTCGAGGGCCTCGAGGCGCAGGTTCTCGACCGGTGACTGGCTCAAGCCGAGCAGCAGCGGAATGGCGTCGGTCTGGTTGCGCGCGGCAAGCTGCTGGATGAACACGACGCGGAGCGCGCTGTCGCCTTCGGTGGCGGCGCCGGTGCGGACGAACTCGTCGAGTCCCGGACCGTTCAGGCGGGCGAGGCTGGCAAAGGCGGTCTTGGCCTCGTCGCCTTTGCCGGTGGCAAGAGCGGCGAGGCGCCTGGCCACCTCCATACTGCCGGGCAACCGGCCCAACGCCTCAAGGGCGGCGAGGCGCACGTCGACGTTGGGGCCCTCGAGTATCAGAAGCAGGCCGGGGATGGCGCCGGCATCCCCGCGGGTACCGAGCGCCGGGATGAGCGCGACCTGCACGGCCGGCGGGTATGAACCAAGGTGGCTGGCGAGTTCCGCGGCGGAACCGGGAACCGGCAGGGTGGAAATGGCGTGAATGGCGACGGCTTGAAAGGCGGGTTCCGTGCCCAGCAGCGCGGCATTGATTTCAGTCACCGCCCCCGCGGGCTGCGCATCGATCAAGTGCCGCAGGGCGGCCGACCGCTGCGGGAGAGGGGCGGCGGCATTGCGGTAGATGGAGTCCGCGGTGCGGGCGGCCGTGGCCGCATCGATTTTCCGGGACGCGGCGAGACGCGCGTTGAGCACCACAGGTGCCAGCGGCTCGTGGGCGGAATCGAGCGCGGCCAAGGCGGCGGTGCCCCCGATCCGGCCGAGCGCGCGGGCGGCAGCGGCAGCGGTGGCCGGGTCGGCATCGTTGAGCCAGCCGGCGAGCACTGGCACGGCGCCGGGGATGCCGCGGGTGCCGATGGCATCCAGGAGCCCCAGGCGGGTGCGGCCGGTGGCGGCCGGCAACGCGGTGACATAAAGGGCGTCCACCTGCGGTCCCGGCACGCGATCGAGGGCGAGGCGGGCATCGTCCGTGCGGGCCGGATCGGCGAGCATCGGGGCGAGCACGGCGAGGGTGGCTGCTTCGGGGCCGGTCGCACCAACTTGCATGACATAGTCGAGATGTTGCGCGGCTTCCTGCACCAGGGCCGGGGCGGCGCCGGGTTTTTGCATCATCGTCAGTAGCTCGCGCTCGACGGCGGCCTGCTTCGCCGTATCCTTGCCGGCGGCGATCACGGAAGTCTCGATGGACGTGGGCTTATGAGCGTCGTCTTCAAAAGCTCCCTCCACCGCGGCAGTCGCCGGAGTCGCGGGGTGCGACGGGGTGCCCGGGTGGGTGCAGCCAGCGGCAAGGAGTAGCAGCACGCCGGGGAGGACCCGGAGGCTGGAGACGAAGGAGGAAGAATTGTAAGACATGGTGGTCCGGAGGGTCACAGGAGGGCGTAAGGGGCGCGGCGGGGACGATCGAGGAGGCGCGAAGCCATCGGATCGCCGCTGATCTCCTCACGGGCGGGATCCCAGCGCAACGGCCGCCGCAACTGGCGGGCGATCCCGCTGAGATGGCCCACGGTGGCGGAGCGGTGCCCGATCTCGACGTCGGCGATGGGCCGCTGGCGGGTGCGTACGCAGTCGAAGAAGTTGGTGTGATGGTCGTTGCTCTCGACGAGGTGCGCCTCATCGGCCCGGACCGGGCGGGTCGCCAGCGCCACGGGGTTGCACACGAGGTAATCATCGCGGCCGACACCCACCGTGCCCTTGGTGCCGATGAACTCGATCATGGCGGGTTGGTTGCCATCCACGCGCTGCACCGTGACGCCGTTGGCGTAGCGATGGGTCTGGTAGGGCGAGCCCTCGAAACCGGCGGGGATGAACTCGACCGGGCCGGAATCGTCCATGCCGAGAGCCCACTGGATGATGTCGAAGTGGTGGGCGCCCCAGTCGCCGTTCTTGCGTGAGCCGTACTCGAGGAAATTACGCCAGCCGCCGCCGTAGTCGCCGCGGATTCGTTCCTGGTTGTACGGCCGCCAGGGCGTGGGTCCGAGCCAGCGGTCGTAGTTGAGGTCATCCGGGATGGGCTGCTCGGGCAGGTTCTGCGGGGCGGAGGGAAATTTACCGAGGCGGGTGCGGATGAGCTTGATGTCGCCGATCCAGCCGTTGCGGATGATGGTCGCGGCGCGGCGGAAGGCGGACTCGGAGCG
>JANMTJ010000260.1:0-11138 GCA_031390295.1 Oleiharenicola sp. | reverse complement strand
GAAAGTCGCCGACCTGCGGTATCGCTGTCACACTAGCCTCGGGTATCGCGGTCAGCCGCGTGCCCGTCGCGTGCGATCCGAGCAGTAGCTTCAGATCGCTCGGCACGTAGGGAATCTGGTAGTCCGCCGCCTCCAGCATCGAGCGCCCGTCGAGCCGCAGTTTCGTCACCTTCTCCAGGGATTCGCCGGAAAACAGCACCCATAACGGACGCGCGACGGGTAGCGCCTTCACCTCGCCGGGCGCCACGTCGGCGGGCAAAACCTTTTCTTCCAACTGCAGACCCAGCGACACCACGAGCAAGACTGCCGCCAGTCCCCACCCGATCCAAACAGTTTTCATTTTCCAACCGGCCCAGCACGCGCTGGCGGCCAAGGCCAGCAGCGGCAGGAAACTCCACGACACATAGTGGATCAGGCTGAAACGGTAGAAGGATGATGGGAAGAAATCGTTGTATCCGAGATAGAGCAGCCAGTTGAGCGCCAGCGTCGCCAGCACGGCGACTCCGGCCGCGCGCTCGCGCCTCACCCAGAAAAATATCCCCGGCACCGCGAGGAACAGCCACGGGTAACGCCACAGCAGCGCCGTGTCGGCTTCGCCGAAGAACGTCCGCGCGTCCACGAAGGTCCAGTGGAGTTTCTGCGCGAACGGATAGGAGAAGAAACCCACCATGGTGTGCGCCGCCTGCTCATAGGGTGTCCGCCACGAGCCAAAGACCGACTGGTTCAAGAGGCCCACCGCCGCCACCGCCGCGCCGATGATCGCGGCACCGCCCAGCGCGCAGATGATCCGGTCGCTCCATGAGGGCAGGCGCAGCACCGCCCACACGAGCATGGGCGCGAAGCTTACGGCATCGACAGGCCGCACCAGTCAGGTCGCCGCCGCAAGTGCTGCCAGCCACCAGACCGAGCGCCGGCCGTGGGTATCCAACAGCACCACCATGCCCGCGAGCAGCGTCAGTTGAGTGGGCAGCGTGTTCCACGGCACGATCATCGTCAGGCGCAACAGCTCGCCGTGCGTCGCGATGAAAACTCCCGCCAACAGCAATGCCACCGTCGCCGGCAGCCAGCGCCGGGCCAGCCGCCACCACATCGCGGCGGTGGCCAGCACGAGCATCAGGTCCGGCACGTAATAAGGATGCGCCGGCAGCCAGCGTACGAACGGCACGCCCAGCGCGGAGTAGCCCAGCGGGTAATGATAGGTCTCCTTGGTTATCCGGCCCGCCGCCAGGGCCCCGGTCGCCTGCAGGTATTTGTACTGGTCCGCCCAGCTCCACCAACCCGACCGTGCCTCGACCGGGCCCGGGCCTGGATTCAGAGGATGCTGCACATAGTTCCAGGTGTAGAGTCCGCCCAGCAGCGTCAGCAGCAGCAGGCCGGCCCACCAGCTCCGCAGCCAGAATTCAATAGCACCCAACCACTTTGCCGCCCAGTTCATTGGCCGAGCTGAACAATCAGCGACCCAAATGTCACGCGTGGTCTGCCGCCGGACTTTGGGCTTTAGTCTCCGCGTCGCACTGATAGGCTCCCTGTGTGCAGGAAATCACCCTCATCTTGGATCGCATCCAAAGAGGAGATTCGCAGGCGGCCGACCAACTCCTGCCCCTCGTCTATGCCGAGCTGCGCAAGCTGGCCGCAGCCAAGATGGCCCGCGAATCTGCCGGACAAACCCTTCAGGCTACCGCGCTGGTCCACGAGGCCTGGCTCCGGCTCGGGGCCGACCAGCAGCCCGACTGGAAAAACCGCGCTCATTTCTTTGCCTCGGCGGCCGAGGCCATGCGACGCATCCTCATCGACCGCGCCCGCAGCCGGCAGGCCGAGCGACACGGGGGCAGACTGGTACGGCTCAACGCCGACGACCTCGAACTCTCCGGCGCCCCCGACGACGAGCGGGTGCTCGCGATCAACGACGCCCTGGAGAAATTAGCACTGGTCGAACCGCAAAAGGCCGAACTGGTCAAACTGCGCTACTTCGCCGGCCTCACCACCGAGGAAGCCGCCCAGACCCTGGGCATCTCCGAACCCACGGCCAAGCGCTGGTGGGCCTACGCCCGGGCCTGGTTGTTCCAGGAGATGAGTCAGCCCTGACCCTGCGAAAAGATACCCGACCTGACCCCACTATACGATAAGGCCGCGCCTCGAGCAAGGCGCGGCCGTAGTAAGGCGAAGTCCATTTTTTGGTAGGCCTCTACTTATTCGTCGTCTTTGCAGCCAGTGAAGGAGTCTGGGAACGCCACTTTGAGCGTCGTATATGCGTTCTTGGCAAAGGAGCGGTGACCCCGTGTTGTCGGATGCAGGTCGTCCCAGAAGAACCATTGTTTGACCGCGTTGTGCTTAGGCGCCGCATAGGTAACCGTGTTGGTGCCCATATCCAAGGTCATGAATGCGCCGGTCACATTGGTGAACCCGAAACTCGCGGGTGCGGCCACGACGCCACCGATGAACCCGAAGGCGTCGATCCGCGCGATCTTGTTGCCACCCAGTGAGTCGATGCCATTCAGGGCGCCGGCCACATAGGAATTGACCACTCCCACCAGCCACGAAACCTGTCCGGCCAACACCGGACCGTAGGCCGCCAGCCGGGGCGTTTTGCCGAAATCGGGCACATTCACGACGGCGATGTGTTGCGCTCCCATCTGCTTCAGGGTGCCTGCAATCGTGGCGACATTCGTGACCAATTGATAGATGATCGCGTTGATATCCCCGCCGCCACCGGACAGCGGCCCGATCAGGTCGTTGCCCCCACCCTCAATGATGTAGAGCGCATCGGGATCAATACTTCCGCCCCTTTCCGCGAGATAGCGGGAGAGTTGGCCGCTCAGGCTCGTCCCTTCCAGCCCCGGGTAGGTATCCGACCAGACATTGCCCGTCGGCACGCTTACGGAGGGACCGGTCAAGGCCCCCACCACGGCATAGTTCTTCAACCGATTCTCGAGCTTCAGAGACTCGGCGAGGTATTCGACCCAGACGTGACCGTTCGACTGTCGCCCGTGGAAATAGGCGATGCGTGGAGGAAATCCGCCGTTCGTGAGCTGGTACAGCCGGCCGGTGTCGGACAAGCTGTCGCCAAAGACGACAATCGAGGAGAACGTGGAACCAGCAGACGCGGCGGTTGCCGCAACCAGCGCCAGGAGACAAAAGGCCAGCCTGAGCCAGCCGCCAAACGTGCCCACGTCAGTGCGGGCGATACTGTTGTTGTGTGTGTTTTTCATGGCATTAACGGAGAAAAATAAGCCCGCACCCCGCGGCGCAGGATCGAGCGGGCAGACAGGGGACAAGGGATGCCGGTAGGGTGCATGTCTGAAAGCAGGAGTCTGCCTCCCAAAGCGGATTTTTCGGATCCAATGGATCATTGATCGGGAGAAATATAACCGGCAGCGGAAACCTGCGTGGGCGACCGGAACGATGACGGCGGGTGGAGTAATATTGGCATGACTGAATGGCGGCACGTGCCGTCAATGATAGCAGGCCAGGGCGCGGACGCGTTAATTGATAAATCCGATGCGCCCTATCACGCAGCTCAATGGGACAACATGCCTCCGCTTGCCAAAGCCTCCCCGAACGGTGAAGCTGGTTTTCGCTCGGTGATATTGATGATCCCTTATCCCCGTTTTTCCCGCATTGGAGGGCGAGGAGATCATTGGTCTATCCATGAAAGAGCCGCTCAAATCCGAAGAGGAAATCTTCACCGAGACCGCGCCGCTATCGGCGGCCGAACGCCGGGCGTATCTTGAGCGAGCCTGCGGCAGTGATGCCGCCTTGCGGGCGCGCATTGAGGCCCTCCTCAAGTCGCATGATGAGGCCGGCAGTCTGCTCGATGTTGCCCCCGGCGGCGTTGTCCGCACCTCCCTGGCCGGGCCTCCGCCCGATGAGAAACCCGGCACCCTGATCGGCCGCTACAAGCTGCTCCAGAAGATCGGTGAGGGTGGCTGCGGGGTCGTCTACATGGCCGAGCAGGAGGAACCCGTCCGCCGCCGGGTCGCCCTCAAGGTTATCAAGCTCGGCATGGACACCCGAGAGGTCGTCGCCCGCTTCGAGGCCGAACGACAGGCATTGGCGATGATGGATCATCCCAACATCGCCCGGGTCCTCGACGGCGGCGCCACCGCCGCCGGCCGGCCCTATTTCGTGATGGAACTGGTGCGCGGGGTACCCATCACCAAATACTGCGACGAGAACAATCTGCCCACGTCCGCGCGCCTCGAGCTGTTCATGCAGGTCTGCCAGGCTGTCCAGCACGCGCACCAAAAGGGCATCATCCACCGCGACCTCAAACCCTCGAACATCCTCGTCACGGTCAACGACGGTGTGTCCGTGCCCAAGGTGATCGACTTCGGCATTGCCAAAGCCACGCAAGGCCGGCTCACCGACCATACGCTTTTTACGGCCTTCGAACAGTTCATCGGCACGCCCGCCTACATGAGCCCCGAGCAGGCGGAGCTGACCAGCCTCGACGTCGACACCCGCTCAGACATCTACTCGCTCGGCGTCCTCCTCTACGAACTACTGACCGGCCAGACGCCCTTCGACGCCAGATCCCTCCTCCAGGCCGGGCTCGACGAGATCCGCCGCGTTATCCGCGAGGTCGAGCCGCCGCGGCCCTCCGCCCGCCTTTCCACCCTGACTGACGCCGATCGCGTCACCGTCGCCAAACTTCGTTCCACCGCCCCCATGCAGCTCTCCACCCTGCTGCACGGCGACCTCGATTGGATCGTGATGCGCTGCCTGGAGAAGGACCGCCGCCGCCGCTACGAAACGGCCAACGGGCTCGCGATGGACCTGCAACGGCACTTAAGCCACGAACCCGTCACAGCCCGACCGCCGAGCGTCATCTACCGCTTCAATAAAATGGTCCGCCGCAACCGGCTCGCCTTCACCGCCGGTGCCCTGGTGGCAGTGGCACTGGTAGCGGGCTTGATCTTTTCCACCTGGGCATTGATGCGCGAGCGGGCCGCGAGCCAGCGCGCAGAGGCCGCTCGCGCGCAGGCGGAGCGACTCACCAGCTATCTGTTGACGGATGTGCGACCCAAGTTCGAACAACTCGGACAGAGCCCGCTGCTCGAGCAACTCGCCCGGGAGACGCTGCGTTACTACGATCAATTGCCGTCAGAACTGCGCGAAACGTCGAGTGCCCGCGACCGGGCGATTGCGTTCGAGACCCTGGCTACGGCCTATGCGGCGAGAGGTGAATACAAAGGAACCCGCGACGCCCTCGCGGAAGCCTTGGCCTTGCGCAAACGCGCCCTGGAGGCCGCCCCGGCCGACGTGGACACGGCGGCGGCTGTGATCGCTGACGATTGGTGGTCGTATTGGTATGCTTGGACCTTCGAAAATCCCGCGGCGGGTCACGGCGGTCGTTGGTCCGAAGCCGCGCGGCCCCGCCTCGAGGGGCTCATTCATCAGGCCCGGGAACTGCGCGCGGCGCATCCCGACAATACCGATGTCACGGTCTGTCTCGCGGACATGCTCGATCGCCTCGCCTGGCTTTGCGTCATTAACGAAAATAATCGCAAGCAGGCGGTCGTCCACTTCAGAGAAGCGGTGGACCTGACCCGCGACGCACTTGCGCAAAAGCCCAACGACAATTCCCTTCGCTTAAAGCATGGCTGGAGTCTGAGCCATCTTTCCGGTATCGACGCCATCGCCGGGGGCACCACGATTCAGGACTACGAAAAGGCGCAAGCGTTTGCCGACTCCGCGGCCGCCGCCAATCCCGGAAACGTCGCGTTTCTCGCACTCTCAGCTGTCACCGCGCACCGAGGGCTGCATATCGTCCCCAACCGGTCTCATGAGCAGAAAAAGGATGCCGAACTGGTCGTGCGCGAACGTCTTCATATCCTGACCCAACTCGATCCGACCAACCTTGAATGGCAGCGCCGGTTTGTGGCCGCTCACGAAGAGGAAGCGTGGTTTTATTTAGCGAATGCGCAGGATGAGAAAGCGCGTGGGGCGTTTGAAAAATTCAGAGCGTTGCTGGAACCGATCGCGGCCGCGACCAATGAGCAAGCGAAGCTCCATCTGGTCATCGCCCAATTGGGATGGCTGGCAGCGAAGGCAGGAGACAAGGGGTCTGCACAACGCCATTTGCGGGAGGCGCAAGCGGTATACCACGCCCATATTGCGTCATTGCCGGAAGGCAGCCTCAAGCAAGCGCTCGCGCAGCTTGATTCGCTTGAACGGGAAGCCATTACCATCGAAGCGATCGGCGACTGGCCGCAGCTCGAGGCCGCGGCCAACGCGCGAATTTTGATCGCGACACGGGCTCTCGGCCTGGAAGGGAACAATGTCGATCTCGTCCGCCGACGGGCCGACGCGCGGACCCATCTCGGCCGGGCCCTGAAGAATCAGGGGCGGATGAGCGAAGCGGTGCCAATGCTCGAAAACTTGCTGGCCGACTACCGCGACATCCCGCTCGGCTCCAATTCCGAAACGGATCGCGAATGGCATATTGCCAATACCAAGGAAACGCTGGCGGATGCATTGATCGAGACCGGAGAAACCAGGAGAGCCCGCGAGTTCCTGGAAGAAGTGGTGGCGTTTTCCGAATCCGACCTCGCCCGGCAACCCAGGCTCGGAGGGCCGCAGGCAGCGCTGGCCCGAACCGCTCTCAAACTCGCTGCGATCCTTGATGTGACGAAACCGGAAGAGGCTGCCCGTCGGAAGTCCTTGCTCGACCGTGTCAGCCGTCTCACGGCGGAGAATCCCCAGTTGGTGCACGAGCGGGAAATGCTGCAGAAAGCCGAAGCACTGCGCGCCACCAGCCAGTCAACGCCGGTGAAGCCCTGAACCGATTTACGAAGTAATCGGGGATCTGATGATCCCTTTGGACCGGAAACCCCGCTTTGGTAGGCAGACCACTTATCCTGCCATGACCGCTGCCGTCATCATCCTCATCCTCCTCACCGTGCTCGTCGCCACCGATCCCGCGGCGGACAAAGAAAACCGGCCAACGGACAGAAGGCATTTCCCATGAAAACCAAACTGGCATATTTCGTGTGGCTCCTCGCTGCACTGCTCCTCGCAGCTCATCCCGTCAATGCGGCCGATACTTCCATCAATGCCGAGATGAAGGCCATTCGCGAGCGGGTCCGCGCCAAAGCGGAGGCCGGGGAGATAACCGAGCAGGCGTTCGCCCCCGAAATCGCCGAGTTCGACGCCCTGCTCGCCAAGCACGCGGGCGTGAAGACCGAAGCGGTGGCCCGCGTGCTTGGCGGAAAAGCCCTGCTCTATTTGCAGACGATAAAGGACGATGAGAAAGCCCTCGCCCTCTTCCAGCAGCTCAGATCCGACTTTCCCGATTCTTCGCTCGCACCCAAGGCCGAAGCAGAGATCGCCGACATACAACATCGGCGCGAGTCGATAAAATCCGGCGCCGACTCGCCCATCAAAGCCGAGATGAAAATCATCGGCGACCTGATCGGCACAAAAATCAAGGCTGGCCAGAACACCGAGGAGGCTCTCGCGCCCGAAATCGCCAGGATTGACGCCTTGCTCGCCAAACACGCGGGCGAAAAGACCGAGGGGGTGGCCTACGTCCTTGCCATGAAAGCCTCGCTCTACGGGCAGGTTTTCAAGGACGACGGGAAAGCCATCGCTCTTCTCCAGCAGCTCAAGACCGACTTCGCCGGCACTTCGTTTGCCGCCAAGGCCGACGGGATGATCGCCAGGCACGAGCGACAGAGAGAGTCGGAAAAAATCCAGCGCACGCTTATGGTCGGCGCAAAGTTCCCGGAATTTGCCGAGTCCGATTTGTCCGGTCGCACCATCTCATTGGCCGATTATAAGGGCAAGGTCGTGCTCCTCGATTTCTGGGCCACGTGGTGCAAGCCCTGCATCGCCGAGCTGCCCAACGTCCTTGAGGCCTATCGTCAGCATCACGACCAGGGGTTCGAGGTCATCGGCATCTCGCTGGATCGTGCCAACGCCCGCGAAACACTCGCCGGATTCGCCAAGGATCATGACATGACCTGGGCGCAAATCTACGACGGGAAATTCTGGGAGAGCAAACTGGCCGTCCAGTTCGGCGTGATCAGCATCCCGGCCACGTACCTGCTCGACGGCGACGGCAACATCGTGGCGAAAAACCTCCGCGGACCGGCGCTCGCGCAGGAAGTCGTTCGGCTCCTGGCAAAAAAATAGCCGCCGCACGTCGCCCACCTCCCGTGAACCCTCCCTTGGTCCAGCCATGAAAACAGATCCCTCCCTGAAACGCCATGCCCTGCCGGTGCTTGCGCTGCTACTCACCTTTTTCCCCATGCTTTGTTCTTGTGCCGGCATGGCCCAGTCCGGTGCGCTCTCGCTGGCCTACAAAGCTTATCAAAAAGGCAACTACGTAAGTGCACTGCAAAAGCTCAGTTATGCCGAGTCCGGTGGCCTTTATGGCGAGATGCCGGACAAGCGGCACGCAGAAGTCCTGCTCCTCAAGGGCCGCTGTGTGGAGGGCATGGGCAACCGCGCTGAGGCCGCCAATCTCTACGAATATCTCATCAAGACCTATCCCGGCACCGAGTTCACCGCTCAAGCCCAAGGGCGGTTGGAGGACCTCCGCAAGACACCGTGACAGCGAACGTCCTGCTTTTTCACGCCCGCGCCCCGGTCTCGATTCCATATGAAACCAATCCGCCCGTAACCGGGAATTTTTTATGAAACCCATTCTCGTAAAACTCTCCGCCCTCCTCGCAATGCTGCTGCTTGGCTTGTCCATTCCGGTTTCCGCCCGGGCGGACAATGGAACCGCCGCCTTTAACCGTGGGGTGGCTGCCCTCAATAAACACGAATACGACAAGGCGATCGCCCATTTCAGCGAATCCATCCGGCTCGGCCCCACCTACCCTGCCCCCTACAACAACCGGGGCCTCGTCTATGCCAGAAAAGGCGAGTTCGACCAGGCCATCGCCGACTACAACGAAGCCCTCCGGCTCGATCCCAAATTCCCTGACCCCTACTTCAACCGGGGCTTCGCTTATGCGGGCAAGGGCAATTTCGACCAGGCCATCGCAGACTACATCGAGGCGCTGCGATTCACCCCCAAGGACGCCAAGATCTATTTCAGCCGCGGCATCGCTTATGGCAAAAAGGGCGACTTCGACCGGGCCATCACCGACTTCAACGAAGCCCTCCGCCTCAACCCCAAAGACATCTGGACTCACTTCAACCGGGGCTTCACCCATGCCAGCAAGGGCGATCACGACCAGGCGATCACTGATTTCAGCGCAGTCCTCCGGCTCGATCCCAAGAACGCCGGTGCCTACAATTACCGTGGTGTTGCCAAGTCCGCCAAAGGCGATTTCGACGGCGCGATCGCCGACTACAGCGAGTCCATCCGGCTCAACCCCAAGGATGCCAATGTCTATTTCAGCCGCGGCATCGCTTATGGCAAAAAGGGCGACTTCGACAGGGCTATTGCCGATTTCAACGCAGCCAGCCGGCTTGATCCAAAACATGCCGGAACCTACTTCGCCCGGGGCTTCACCCATGCGAGCAAGGGCGATCACGACCAGGCCGTTGCCGATTACAGTGAAGCCATCCGGCTCGCCCCCAAAACCGCCAGCGCTTACCTCCGTCGGGGTCGCAGTAATGCGAGCAAGGGCGAAAACGACAAGGCCATCGTCGACTACAACGAAGCCCTCCGCCTCGATCCCAAGTCAGCCGAAGCCCTCTTTCACCGTGGCCTCGCTAAAAGCAAGAATGGTGACTACGCGGGCGCAATCGCCGACTACGATATGGTGATCGAACTGAATCCCGCTTCGGCCGTCGCCTACACCAACCGGGGCCACACGAAGCTGGCCGCGGGTGATTACCAGGGGGCCATTGCCGACAGCGACAAGGCGATCGACCTGAATCCCGTCGATGCCTACGCTTTCAACAATCGCGGCAAGGCCAGGGGAGAAACCGGTGATACGACCGGGGCTCTGACCGATATCAACCGCTCGCTGGAGCTGGACCCCAAAAACGCCGAAGCCTACCGCAACCTGGCCGAGATCAAACGCAGCTCGGGAGATGCCGCGGGGGCTGACGCCGACGAGGCGACCGCAAAGAAGTATTCCGGCATAAAGCCATGACGGACCGGATCCACCACCCACCACATCCCTGTGAAAATAATGAATAAACCAACCACACAATTGATCGCGGTCGCGATGTTGCTCTCGACTGCTGTTTCGTCCCTCGCCTCCGAACATACAAACTCCGCCCCCACCCTCCCGCTCGCCGCCAATCCGGCACCGTTGACGGCACCCACCGTGCTCTCGCAGAAGGTGACCCTGAACTCCACGGACCAAGCGAAATACCAGCGGCTGGCCGTCCAATCCCAAAATTTGGCCGCCCGCCAGACGGCAGGCGCTTCCAGTACCACCAAAACCGTCCTGATTACTATCGGAGCCATTGTTCTCCTCACAGCCCTCTCGGGCAATTTCGCGTAAGAATTAGGTACGTTTTCAGGCAGACGCCTTTCTTGTCATCAACCCACTAAATCCCATGCACAAACTAACCACAAAAATGATCGCGGTCGTGATATTGCTCTCGACCGCCGTTTCGTCCCTGGCCACCGAGACCACTCCGGTCGCTCCTGCTCTCTTGCACTCCGCCAATCCGGCACCGCGGCTCGCACCCACAGTGATGTCAAGGAAGACGGCGCTAACCTCCGCCGAGCTGGCCAAATACCAGCAGATGGCCACCCTTTCCAAGGGTCTGGCGACTACTCAGGTGGCGGGCGCGTCAAGCACAGGTAAAACGGTACTTATCACCGTCGGGGTAGTGGTAGCGGTGGTGGCCGTAGCCGCCTTGATAGCAACTAATGGTGGTGATCACGTCCCACTCTGAAGTAACTGTATGCAATTACTCCGCTCCAGCTGGTTCATCCTTCCCGCCCTGTTGCTGGGTGGATGTGCCTCGGTCGCCCCTTTCAAGGGCATCGCTCTCGACGACGAGAGTATTTATGTGAGCGGGTCGCCTCCCATCAAGCAGGATAAAAATTACGCCTGTGGCGCGGCCTGTGTGGCTGCCGTATCGGCCTTTTGGAACGTCCCGCTCGCCGAGTTCCGAGCCAAGCATCCGACCTTGACCGCCGATACCACCGGTCAGGACTTGCAGGTAATGGCGACTGAACTGGGCCTGCAGGCGTTTGCCTACGGAGGATCAATGGA
>JANMTJ010000253.1:0-8962 GCA_031390295.1 Oleiharenicola sp. | reverse complement strand
GGGGTGGGTGGGGAGGCCGACTTGACCGCGTCACCGCGTTTCCTGCTCGCGGCCACCGTCGGCGACCAGCTCAAGCTCCGTCATGGCGCACAGTCCCGGGTCATCTCGCTCGCGAACAAGGACCGCGGCGGGATCTTCCTGGGCGGCCGGCTGGCCGATGCGGCATATTGGTTTCACCTCGGCCGCATCGTCACCTCGCGCTATTACCGTGCGGCGCTGCCGGCGTGGGTGGCGGAGTTCAACGCGACGAATCCGATCAACCGCCGCTTCGGCGAGAGTTGGGACCGCCTGCTGCCCCGCGAAATCTACGACAACGTGCAGGGTGCCGACAAGGCCGCCGGCGAACAGTCGCGACACGGACTGGGCCTCACCTTCCCGCGTCGGATCGACGGCGGACGGCCTACACTCGACGGCGAGTTTCATAATGCCTACCGGCTTGATCCGCACAGCCTGGAGGTCCTCGGCGAACTCGCGTGTCGCGCCGTCACCAGCGAACAGCTCGGACGGGACGAGGTTCCTGATCTGTTGTGTCTCGCCTTCTCGCAGTTCGACTACTGCGGACATTCGTTCGGCCCCGACAGCCATGAAATCATGGACTCCATGCTCCGGCTCGACCGGGTGCTGGCGGATCTCTTCACGTTTCTCGACGCCGAGGTCGGCGCCGGGCGCTGGACCGTTGTGCTCACGGCGGACCACGGCGTGGCGCCACTGCCCGAGCGGGTGGCAGCGTTCAACCGCGACATTCCCGCCGGGCGCATCGACTGGCCGGAACTCAACGGGCGGGTCGAGGCCGCGTTGACCGCCACCTTCGGGGTGCCCTTCGACGGTGCGGTCTGGACCGTACGGGACAGCTACGGTTACCGGCTGATCCCGGCGACGCTTGCCGGGAAGAAGGTTGCTTCGTCCGCCGCCCAAACGGTGGTCAAGGCCGCCCTCCAGCGGGCACCGCAGGTGGCCTTCGCGTGGACGCGCGACGAGTTGCTGGACGGCAGTCTCACCCACGGCGACTACCTCGCCGAATGGCGGCTCAGCTTCCACGCCGGTCGCAGCCAGGACGTCATTTTCTCGCCCAAGCCCTATATCGTGGACCGGGTGCCGACCGGCACCAACCACGGCACGCCCTACGATTACGACACGCACATCCCGCTCGTGTGGTATGGCGCCGGGATCAAGCCGGGCGTCCATCTCGATCGCACCGGGTCCGATGCGATCGCCCCGACGCTCGCACGGTTGCTGGGCGTGCCCCGACCGCCGGAAGCGCGGGCCGGGCCGCTTTTCTGAGCCGGCCTACCAGCGGACCTTGTCCGGGAAATACTCGCGGATGAGCTCCATGTAGTAGGGCTTAAGCTTCACGGCGTCGGGGGCCTCGTGGCTCTTGGTATAGAGGTCGTAGGTGTTGAATTTCAGCACCCACGGCATCATGGACCGGTCCTTGGCGTTGCAGAACTGGTCGTAGGCGCCCTCGCGGTGCCACGGATAGAAGCTGTGGTAGCGCAGCATGTAGAGGCCTTCCTCGGGCAGGTAGTCCTTCGCGACATTGTAGATGTATTCGTCATGGCCCCACGAGAGCACGACCTGATCGAGGCCGCAGCCGGGCTCGTAGATGCCGTTGGGGGTCTGGAAACGCGCGACCTTGCTGTCGGGATTGTCCGCGAAGAACTGCGGGAAGACATTCTTGCCGGAAAACGCGCAGCCGGTGGCGAAGGTGTCGCCGACCACGGCCCATTGCGGCTCGCCCCACAGACAGAGGATTTTCCCAAGGTCGTGGATGAGGCCGGTGAGGATCATCCAGCGTGGCTGGCCGTCGCGGCGCATGGCCTCGGCGGTCTGCAGCAGGTGCTGGAGCTGGGAAAGGTCGGTGTCGGGATCGGAATCGTCGACGAGCTTGTTGAGGTATTCGCAAGCTTCCCACACGCCCATGGTCAGCCGGTCGCGGCCGAGATATTGCTGGCGTTTGGCCAGGACGAAGTCGTGGGTCTGGTTGATGTGGTTGAGGCGGTAGAATTCGCGGACGCTCGGGCGGGCATCAGCCTCGTAGGCGCGGAACTCCTCCTTCTTTTTTTCGGGGTCGGTGCCGACCGACGGTTTTTTGGCGCTGGCGGAAGCCGGCTCGGGATAGCGTTCCTTCAAAAAGTCCTCCCACTCATCCATGCTGGCGAGAGGCTGGCTGTTCTGGTCGGGCAAATTCGATTTCATGGCAACAGGGGTTGGGGTCGCGGAATCACGACATCCCGCACCCTAGCCGCGCACCCGGCCGAGTCAGGTCCGTCCCTAGTGAACCGTTAGATGCCGCCGTCCTCGGGCCGGCGGGTCAGGCGCAGGCTGACGATCTCGTAGGGCTTGTAGGCCACGCGCTTGATCGATCGGTCGGCCTGATCCGAATTGCCGGCCAGTCCACAGGAGCGGGCCGTCCAGTCTGGGGTCAGTTGCAATACGGCTTCGCCGCGCTGTCCGGCGACTTCATGCAGGCGGAACAGCCAGTTGCGGCCGTCGAGCGGCCGGGCCCAAGCGGGCACGAGCGTCGGCGCATCCGCCACGCCCAGCAATCCGGCTGAGCAGGGCTTGCCGCGATACACCAAGGGCGCGGTGAAAAGAGTATCCGCCAGGGCCGCCGGTTGCAGTTCCAGCGGGGCGATTAGGCTATAGCCACCGACGGCCAGCCGGATGAGATGCCGGCCTTGGTCGGTATAGGGGGACGCCGGCTGGTGCCGGCTCAGGCCGGGCGGGGCGGCGTAGCGGTGGTCGTCACAGCCCGTGATGCGGGCGCCGCGCAAGAGAGACACGGTGAGTTCGCCGTCGCGGGCGGAGAAGCCATACTTGGCCTCGGTGACCACGGCGAGGCCCATGCGCTCGCCGTCGGCGGTCACGGCGGCCCAGCGGCTGCCGGGCACCTCCCATTGCGCCTCGACGGCGGCGGGGCCGGGCTGCTGGCCGCGGAGCACGCTACCGAAGGGGGCGCCGAAACGCGCCGAGGTGCCGCGATACGCGGTGGGGAAATGCAGTTTGAGCAGCGTGTGTGGCTCGCACCAGTCGACCTCGGCCTCGAGGCGCAGCACCGCCGCGCCCGCTTCGACGATGTAGCGGAGTGTGAGCGAGCTTTTCCGGCCGATCTTGCGCGACACGGCGAGCACGGCACGGTCGGGATGGCCTGGCTCCACGCGAAACACCGGGCGGGTGGCGACGGGTTCGCCAAGGGCGAGGGACGCGCGGTCGATGTCCCACGCATCGTAGTTGGCCGGCCGGTCGGGGTAGAGCACGGCGCGGGCACCCGGACCGGTCAGCGCGAGTTCCTGTCCGTCCACCACCAGCCGGCGGAGCCAGCCATCAGCGCCGATCTCAGCGCGCAGGCGCTCGTTGGTCAGGAGGCGACCGCGCACGGTGGCTGGTGGCGGGGGGGAAGCGCCCGGGCCGACCGCGACACCGGTGAGCGGCGGCAGATCAGCCCAAACCGGGCTGCGCCAGCCGGGAACGCGGATCCAGCCGCGCCAAGGGAGCGGCAGGGGGTTGAAGACCTGCCAGCCTTCCGACGGACGGGCCAGCGCGGCCGTGGCGGCGGTCTGTTGTTCACGGGCGAGCCGGGTGAGCTCGGGCATGCCCTCGGCATAGACCTCGGCGACAGAACTGCCGGGGATGTAGTCGTGGAACTGGGCGAAGACCAACCGGCGCCACACGGCGGTGAGGTCGGGCGCGGTCTGGGTCGCGACGGCGACGGCTTCGCGCACCTGGAGGGCGCGCTCGAGTCCGCGGAACGCGGCTTTCAGGTCACTGTGCGTGGTGTAGGTGCCACGATGATACTCAAGGTAGCACTCGCCCTGATAGACGGGCAACTGCCGGCTCCGCCGGGCGAGGCGGGCGAAGAAGGCCTCAGGCTGATCCCATTGGAGTGCCGGAGTGCCGGCGAGAGCGTTGAGGCGGCGGGCGCGTTCGCACATCTCCTCCGTCGGGCCGCCGCCGCCATCGCCATAGCCGGTCGGGTGGAGGAACTCGGGGTGGACGCCCGCCTGCACATGGCCGCGGGCGTTGGCGTCGAGTTCGCCGAGATCGAGCCGGTTGTTGTAACCGGCGTTTTGCGTGACATGTGCGATGACCTCGCTGCCGTCGGTGCCGCGCCAGACGAAACTGCTGTAGGGAAACCGCGTGACGGCGCTCCAGGTGAGCTTGGTCGTAAAGAACCACTCGACGCCGGCGAGTCGCATGAGCTGGGGGAGGCAGCCGCTGTAGCCGAACACATCGGGCAGCCAGAGGAGACGAGCGGGGGTGCCGCGCAGGCGCTTGAACTCCTGCTGACCGAGCAAAAAGCTGCGGGCGAGCGCTTCGCCGCAGGGCAGGAGGGTGTCGCTCTCGACGTCGAGCGCGCCGGTGGCCTCCCACTGGCCGGAGCGAACGCGCGCGGCGACGGCGGCGGCGAGGGCGGGGGCGCGGCGTTCCACGGCGCGGTAGCTCGCCGGCTGGCTGTAAGCGAAGCGGAACTCGGGATAACGTTCCATCAGGCGGTTGACCGTGGCAAAGGTGTGCACGGCCTTAGCCTCGCCCATGCGCTCGGGCCAGAGCCAGACCAGGTCGATGTGGGCATGGCCGCTGAGCGTGGCGCGTATGCGGGCGCGTGGGTCGCGCAATTCGCGGCGGGCGGCGGCGAGCCGGCGGCGCAGGCCGGCCACGCCGGTGGTGTCGAAGGCGTCGACGGCCGCGGAGAGTAGGTGCAGGAGGCGGCGGTAGATGGGCGTGGCGTTTTCCAGACCCGGCTGCTGGCCGACGCGCGCAAGCTCACGCGGGGGCGTGGGTGCCTGCTGGGCGCGCAGGTGCAGCATCAGGTCGAACAAGGCCTGCAAGTCCTGCGCGGCATCCCAGGCGGCATCGTCGCGGGTGCTGAGGAACGCGCCCTCAAACACGCTGCCGCGTTCGGAGAGCCCGGTGGCGGCGGGATGCCAGATGGCCGACTGGCAGCAGTAGCCCTCTATCCAGGCCTCGCGGGCGGTCCGGGGCAGAGCGACGCGGCGGTGCGCGACATCGAAGCCGAAATAGGGCAGGCCGGCGATCCACAGCGTCGCCTCGCCCTGGTCGCGCCACTCGAGGTAACGCAGGCGCTGGTCGGCTGGCTTGGGCAGCCTGAGGTGGAACCAGCGTTGATCGTAGAGGCGGCCCCACGCCTGGCCGAGGCGCACCGGACGGCGCGGGGCGCGCGTGGCCGCGGCGAGGGATTGGTGGGCGACGGTAGGCGCGGCGGCCGTGACCGGCACCGGCGCCGCATCACTCCACACCTGTCCGAGGATGCGCCGCAGCGCAGACTCGACGCGGTTGGGCACGAGTTGGGGAAGAGGATCAGGGGTGATAGCCATGGCTGGGGTGAGGTTTCGAGGCTTGGCATCGCCTGCCGACGTGCAATGTCCGGGTGCTCCAGTGCGACTTGTCGCACGAAAACCCAGACCGCCGCAGGCTTGGCAGAATGCGCCCGCGGGTGCAGTGTGGGGGCATGCAAGACGTTACCCTGGCCGATGTCGCCCGCGTCGCCGGTGTACACAAGGCCACCGCCGCCCGCGCGCTGAACCGCGACCCGCGCATCACGGCGGAGACCCGGCAGGCGGTCGAAGCGGCGGCGGAGCGGCTGGGCTACAAGGTCAACCACCTGCTCTCGGCGTGGATGAGCACGCGGAGGCGGCGCCTGCCGGTGGCCAGCGCGGTGATCGCCTACGTGACCGGGCATCCCACACGCTATGGCTGGCGGCCGCCGGCGTCGGACCTGCCGGATTTTTTCCCAGGCGCCCGCGCGCGGGCGGAGCAGGCCGGCTTCAAGCTGGATGATTTCTGGCTGCGGGAGAAAGGCATGACGCCGGAGCGATTCATCGGCATTCTTCGTGCGCGCAACATCCAGGGCGTGCTCATCGGCCGCATGCCGGGACCGTTTACGACCCTGCTTGAGTATGACTGGAGCTCTTTCTCCGTGGCCGCGCTCGGGATCTCGCTGGCGGCGCCCATTTTCCACCGGGTGCGGGAAAACCACTTCCACACCGGCAGCATGGCGGCGGCGCAGTGCCACCAGCGCGGCTTCCGCCGCATCGGGCTGGCCTTCGACCGGGCGGATGATTTCGGCCGGATGAACGACATGTGGGTGGGCGGCTTTCTCAGCGAACAGGTCAAGTGGCCGCGCACCTCCTACCGGGTGCCACCTTGGCTGAGTCACACGCCGGATCGGAAGCAGTTCCTCGCGTGGTTCCGCCGTCACCGGCCGGATGTGCTGATCGTGAGCCAGGCCGAGCCGATGCGCGACTGGCTGGCGTCGGCGAAGATTCGCGTGCCCGCTGACGTGGGTCTGGTCGACCTGCGCTGCTACGACCCGCAGGCCGGCAATACCGGAGTGCACTATGATTTTCCCCAGACGGGCGTGGTCGGGGTGGAACTGCTCATCGGCTTGCTGCACCGGCAGGAGAAAGGCATTCCCGCGCGGCCGCAGGAAGTGGTGCTGGAGGGCCAGTGGATCGAAGGAGTGACGCTCGGAGAGCCGCCGAAGCGCGGGGCACGCTGAGGATCAGGCGGCGGCCGGGAGCGCCGGTTTCCGAAAGAAGTGCCAGGCGAGCAGGATCGCGGCGACGGGGTGAAGGCAGGCGCCCAGATAGAATGGAAGGTCGTAGCCAAACCGGTCGATGATGGTGCCGACGACGGCGTTGAAGGCGATGGAGGTGCAGCCGCCGAGTGCGCTCATGAGCGCGATGGAGGAGGCGAGCGAGTGGCGCGGCACGAGGGCGCCCATGAAGACGGAGCTCATGTTGAGCCAGGTGGCGCACATCACCCACACGAGGGTGACCAGCGCGAGCGCGGGCCACTCGCCGCGGACAAACGGGAGGGCAAACGCGGCGGGGGCGAGCGCGGTGGCGACGAGCAGCAACACGAGGCGCGCGCGGGGCGCCGGCCAGCCGCGGGCGACGAGGCGGTCGGAAAAGGTGCTGAGCAGCAGCGCGATTCCCATGTAGACGAGCGGCGGAATCCAGGTCAGCTGGCCGACGCGTGCGAGGCTCAGGCCCACGCGTTCCTGCAGGAAGGCGGTCTGCCAGTATTGGAAGAAAAACCAGAACGGATCGGAGATGACGCGCGCGAGAATCAGGATGCGGACGGAGGGCATCGCCCAGAGCGCACGCATGCGGTCCCAGAGCCCGTCAAGGCGCGCCGGCGTGCCGGCGGCCTCCGCCTCGGGCGGCGGCGGCGTGCCGGCGACACGATTGGCCTGCCACCAGAGCGCGAGGATGACGAAGCCGGAGAGGCCGGGAATGAGGAAGGACCAGCGCCAGCCGAGGGACAGGGTGACCGCCGCGACAAAGGGCGGGCAGAGTATGTAGGCCGTCTGCTGGACAGTGTTGGCGAGCGAGTAGGCGAGGGCGCGGCGCTCGGGGGCGAACCAGGTGAAGATGGCGAGGGTGATGGCGGGCACGACGCCGGCCTCGGCGAGGCCGAGGAAGAGTCGCGCCGCGAAGAGCTGGCCGAGCCCGTGGGCGGTGCCGGCGATCACGGTGGCGAGGGACATGCCCAGGGTGCAGAGCCCGAGCATGCGCGCCGCGCCGAAACGATCGATCCAGCCGCCGACAAAGAAATACATCGCCGTGTAGGGCACCATGAACGCCGTCACGAGGAGCGAGTAACCGGAGTTCGTCAGGCCGAGCTCGGTGCCGAGGGTGGTCTTGAGGATGCCGAGGACGGCGCGGTCGCCGGCAAAGAGGGCGAAGATGAGCCCGAGAACGGCCAGGATCCACCAGGCAATGCGCGGGGTGGAGCGTTTGTCGTTCATGGGTGGGGGCGCTTGCGGGAGAAAGGAAAAGGCCGGCGGCGGGGATTCGCCGCCGGCCAGGGAGTGTCAAATCACGGACATCGGGAGGGAGGCGTCAGAAGCGCACGCCGAGCTCGGCGAAGAGGCGGGAAGGCTGGCCGCGCTCGCGGACGGTCTGGATCTCGTCCTCATCGGTGAGGTTCTTCCAGGTGAGCTTGGCGGACCAGTTCCGGCTGCCGGTCTTCCAGTCGTAGCCGATGACGGCGTCGAACACGGTTTGCG
Organism: Oleiharenicola sp.; assembly: GCA_031390295.1. GTDB lineage: Bacteria > Verrucomicrobiota > Verrucomicrobiia > Opitutales > Opitutaceae > Lacunisphaera. Next base: position 927 of record JANMTJ010000253.1, on the reverse strand, counting down.
CCGGCAGATAGAGCCAGGGGTTGTTGGAGATCTCGGCCTTCTCGCCGGTGTAGTTGAAGCCACCGGCGATCCAGAGGCCCTTCACGCCCTCGCTGCGGAAGCTGTAGCGGGTCCACAGGTTGGCGCGGTCGCGGGCGGTGTACTGCGGGGCGGTGCCGAGGAGATACTGCACGTCGGGCGAGGAAATGGCGGTGTATTTCGTCGGCGCACTGCTGACGCCGAAGTAGATCTGCCAGTAGTCGGTGGGTGAGTAGGTGAGCTCGAGTTCGACCCCCTCGGTCTCCACCACGTTGCCGGCCTGCACCTGGGTGCTGAGGGTCAGGCCGGTGGGACTGAATTCGACGTAGCTGAAGATATAGTTTTTCTGCCGGTTCAGGAAGTAGGCGAGGGTGCCGGAAAGGCGTCCCTCCAGGAAATCGGCCTTGAGGCCGGCTTCATAACCACTGCCGAGAAAAGGCTCGGCGACGCGGTCGGCGATGCCCCTGGTCGCCAGCATGGAGTTGGCGGCGATGAAGGACTCGCTGAAGCTGCCGTAGAGCATCAGGTCGCGGCGGAGTTTGTAGCCGGCACCAAACTGCGGGGTGGTGCGCGTGGTCTCGAACGCATTGCCGGCGACACCGGTCAAAGCCTGGATCGCCTGGGCCCTGGACTTCGACCAACGCAATCCGCCGACCAAAATCAGCCGGTCGTCGAGCAGGGAGAACTGGTTGGCGGAGTAAGCGCCGGTGTTCTCGAAGTTGGCGAACGTGTTGTTGTTCGGAATGTAGCTGTCGACCGGCGAATCGACATCGATCCAGGTGCTGCGGTCGAAGATGTTCCAAGGCGTGGCCCAGCGCGCGGGCGCGAGCTGGGATTGAAAGAGCCGGGTCATGCCCGTGTTGCGCTGGAAGCCGATGAGCGGTTTCCAGGTGACGCTGCCGAACTGAA
>JANMTJ010000234.1:0-1917 GCA_031390295.1 Oleiharenicola sp. | reverse complement strand
CCGGCGCCGCCGGAACCGCCGATGAAGCCGCCCACGGCCACCGGGCCCTGCGCGACGGCATAGACCCGACCGTCCGCCCCGAGCAGCGGGGTCTGGAGGAGGACGGCGCCCTGCAGGGTCTTGGCGTCGCCCATGGCGGCGATCGTGACGTCGATGCGGGCACCGGGCTTGAGGAAAGGACCGATGTCGGCCGTGATCATGACGGCGGCGACGTTCTTGGCCTTGATGTCGGTGGCGGGCACCGTGAGCCCGTAACGCTGGAGGATGTTGGCGACCGCGCGGAGCGTGGAGGCGGCGTTGCTGTCACCGTCGCCGGCGAGGCCGACCACGAGGCCGTAGCCGACCAGCTGTTGTCCCGGCCACCCTCGACGAGGGTCAGGTCCTTCACCCGCGAGGCGTGAAGAGAAGGGCTGAAAAGCTGAAGGGCTGAAAGGCTGAAGAGGAAAAGGCTGAAGGGCCGAAAGGCTGAAGAGCTGAAAGGCCATACGGCGATTCGCGAAATCGAGTGGAAGGCGAGGGAAAGGTGCGTCCGTGCAATCATGTTCGGTTAGTGAGTCATTCAGCCATTCAGCTTTTCAGTCATTCAGGCTTTCTTAGAAGGGCCGGAGCCGCTCGTAGAGTTTCGAGAGCCAGCCGCGCTTCTGGGCGTCGGTGAGCGTGCCGTCGGTCACGAACTCGACCCGGGCGTCGGCCACGTTGGTGGAGAGCACGGTGTTGGAGGCGGAGATGTCATCGGGCCGCACCAGGCCGTGGAGCACGACATGTTGCGTCTCGCCGGAGAAGGTGACCATGCGGGCGCCCTCGATGACGAGGTTGCCGTTGGGCAGCACGTCGGTGACCAGCACGGCGGCGCGGGCCGTCAGGCTCTGGGAATTGTTGATCTGGCCGCCACCCGAGTAGGTGGACTGGCCGCTGACCTTGCTGGTGGGGAGCACACCGTTGTGGGTGAGCAGGCCCGAGGCACCCGGGCTGAAGATGAACTGGCTGATGGCGTCTTCCAGGGTGTTGTCGCGGTTGGCCGACTTGCTCTGGTTGCTCGTGGCGGTGGCGATCTCGGCCACGATGACGGTCAGGATGTCGCCGGCGCGGGCGGCGCGGCGATCGGCGGTCATGCCCCGCTCGGTGGTGCCGGCCACGGGCCACAACGAACCGGTGCCCGCGACGGCAGAGGTCGCGAGCAGAAGCGCGGCGAGGCCGGCAGCCAGGTTAGAAGCGGACTTGGACACGGTTTTCATCAATGACGAAGGCGGTGAAATCCTTGCGGGATTCGAGATTGCGGAGGGTGACGGCCTCGCCCTGGGCGCCGCTCTGGAGGGCGATCGCCTTCATGGTGATGGAGAGGCTGCCCTCGGCAGCGCTGACCTCGACCATGTCGCCCTTCTTGACGAGCGGGCGGCGGGCGATGTCGCGCCAGGTGACGGTGCGGCCGGTGTTGACGCCACGGGTGAAGACAAAGGTCTGGTCGCCCACGGCGGCGGGAAGCGCGTCGCGCTCGCGGAACAGGTCGACGCGGCGGGTCTCGAGGACGGCGGGGTCGAAGGCGGAGCCCGTGGTAACGGGCTGGCGGGTGACCCAGGCGTCGCGCCACAGGCTGCCCCGGAGGGTGAGGGTCTGTTCGCCGGCGGTGACACCGTCCGCCACCAAGCGGCAACGCACCATCATCGCGGAGGAGGCGACGGAGGGAAATTCGGTGATGGCCACCTGCCAGTCGTGCGCGAGCGTCGCGGGGGGCGTCCAGGCGCGGAGCAGTTCGAGCTGGAGTTCGCCTTCGAGGTTGAAGTGCGCGGTGAGCTCGCGGGTGAGCGCGGCCACGCAGGCGTCCTGGGTGAGGGGCGAGCGGGTCTGGGCCGGGGTGTCCGCACGGAGGGAAGGGCTGAGGAAGAAAAGGCTGAAGGACTGACGGGCTGAAAGGCTGAG
>JANMTJ010000209.1:0-3836 GCA_031390295.1 Oleiharenicola sp. | reverse complement strand
ATGCCTTGGAGATCGCCTACGGGCAGTTGCAGACCAACCGCTACAAGCGCGCCCTGATCATCGGCGCCGGCGGCGTCCCCGAAGAGCACGCAGGTGGTGCGGTCGGTCCAGTCGGTGATCGAGGACAGTTTTTCGGAGCCGATGATCAGGGCGCGCTTGTAGCGGTTGGTCTGCAACTGCCCGTAGGCGATCTCCAAGGCATAAAGGAAGCCGGAGCAGGCGGCCGCGATGTCGAAACAGGTCGCGTGGGCGGGTATGCCGAGCTTGTGCTGCACGATGCAAGCGGTGGAAGGCAGGGGCAGGTCGGGCGTGCAGGTGGCGACAATGAGCAGGTCAATGTCCGCGGCCTTCACCTTGGCGTCGGCCAGGGCGGCGGTGGCGGCCTTGACGGCCATATCCGAGCAGGCTTCGTCGGCGGCCGCGATGTGCCGTTCCCGGATGCCGGAGCGGGTGAAAATCCACTCATCGGAGGTGTCGACGATCTTGGAGAGATCCGCGTTGGTGAGCACCTTGGCGGGGGTGTAGGAGCCGACTCCGGAGATGATGACAGAGGCCATGGGAAGTGTTCAGGGTTGGCCGGATTGGTCCGGAGCGGGCGGGGTGAGGAGGGAATGGGCGCGCGCCACATCCTGGACGGTATGCTGGTAAAGATCCTGATGGATGATCTTGCCGGCCGCGCGGATGGTGCTGAGGAGGGCGTGGCGGTTGCTCGAACCGTGCGCCTTGAGAATGTTGCCCCGGATGCCCAACAGCGGGGCACAGCCGTAGCGATCGGGATTCATGCGGGATTTGAGCGCATCGAATGCCCCCTTGGCGAGGATGGCGCCGGCCATGCGCAACGGGTTGGCCTTCAGCTCATCCTTCAGCATGCCGGTGATGAACTTGGCCATGGATTCCCAAGTCTTGAGCAGGGTGTTGCCGACAAAGCCATCACACACGACCACGTCCACCGTGTCACGGAATACCTGGAAGCCTTCGATCGGGCCGACGTAATTGATGACCGAGCTGAGCTGCTTGAGCTGTTCGTGGGTCTCGGTGGTCAGCGTGTTGCCCTTGCCCTCCTCCGTGCCGATGGTGATGAGGCCGACCCGGGGCGCGGTGAGGCCGAGGATGACCTTGGCATAGTTGGCGCCGAGGATGGCATTGTGCACGAGATGTTCGGGCTTGGCCTCCGGGTTGGCGCCGGCGTCAATGAGGATGAAATGGCCGCCTTCACGCGGAATGACGGCCGCCAGGGCCGGCCGGTCGACGCCTTCCATCATGCGGAGCCGAAGGGTGCTCCCGGCCATCAGCGCTCCGGTATTGCCGCAACTGATGGCCACGCGCGCCTCACCGGACTTCACCAGTTCGATGGCCCTGACCATGGAGGAGTCCTTCTTGCGCTTCAGGGCCTGCAGCGGCTTGTCCTCCATGGTGATGACCTCGGAGGCATGCAATACGCTGATCCTGGCATTTGCTTCAAGTCCGGCTGCGACCAGCAGGGGCCGCAGGACCGCTTCATCCCCGACGAGCGTGATCGGGTCGATGGACTCGTCGCTCAGGGCCAGCTTGACGGCCTCGACGACTTCCGCGGGGCCCAAGTCACTGCCCATCGCGTCCACCGCAATACGGGCGTGACCGGACGTGGGACTGGCCGTTTCGGGGTGGATGGCGGGAAAGCTATCCGGAAAATTGTCGTGCTCAGACCTCGACGCTAAGCACCTGCCGGCCACGATACATGCCGGTCTTGGGATTCACGCGATGCGGGCGGAAAGCACCACCATCGGTGTCCTTGGCGAACTCGGGAGCGATATAGGCGTTGCCCGCGCGGCGATTGGCGCTGCGGCGCTTGGACTGTTTGCGTTTAGGATTGGCCATAAAGAAGGTTTGGTAGTGCGGTTGGGTTGTAAAAACCGCCGCAAATTTCTGTATAAAGACGAGGGTCGTAAGGTTGGCCCCAGTAGCCGTCAAGAGTTATAGTCGCGGCCCGGGTTTCAGGGGTCAAATCAGGTAGGCCACGGTCAGGATCAGGGCCAGAACCAGCCGGTAATAGGCGAAGAAAGCCAGGCCGTGGCGGGAGATGAAATGGACGAGGAATTTGACGGCGATCAGGGCCGAAATGGCCGCCACACCCGCACCCAGCAGCACGTCGCTCCACCCGAATACCTCGATCATGGCCGGACCGGACTGCAGACCCTTGAACAGGGCGGCCCCGGCCAGCGTCGGGAGGCCGACCAGGAAGCTGAATTCCGCCGCCTTGGCCGGCCCGAGCCCGGCCAGATACCCGCCCACGATGGTGACCATGGATCGGCTGGTGCCGGGCCAGAGCGCCAGACATTGGGCGAGGCCGATGCCCAGTGCCTTGCGGGAAGTGAGATCAGAGGCATCGCCCTTGGCCCGGCCCACGCCGGTGCGGGCCTCGCGCCAGCGCTCGGCCCACAGCATCAGGAAGGCACCGACCACCAGGGATCCGATGACCGCCCAGACCGAAAACAGGTAACGGGAGATCAAGTCGTGGAGCAGCAACCCCGCCACGGCCATGGGCAGGAAGGCCAGCAGGATGTTGCGCAGCAATCGCAGGCCGGCGCTGCTCCGGCCGAGCAGGCCACCGACCATCAGGAACAATTGCTGCCAGTAGATCAGGACCACGGCGCCGATGGCCCCGACTTGGATCACGACCGCATAGGTGTCGGCCGCCAGCTTCAGGGTCAGTGGCACGCCCTCGGGGTATTTTGCGGAAGGTGGCTTGTGCCAGAGTGGCCGCCCGGCCTTGTCCGTCAGTTGCTTTTCCGACTCCAGCCCGAGCATCCGGTTGGCGATGATCAGATGCCCGGTGGATGAAATCGGCAGGAACTCCGTCACGCCTTCCACCATGCCGAGGACGATGGCGTCCCCTATGCCCAATTCGGCGACCGGCGGCGGCGGGGTCCCGGCAGCGCCCAGCGGCCGGGTGACGAGCAGGGCGGTGAACAAAATGAGCGGGAGATGGCGCAGACGTACTGGCACCTGCTGGTGTTCCCAGAATCACCGCAGGGTGTCGAGTTTTATGCTTTGCGGTGTCCGGCCTTTTGATTCTGCTCGCACCACCATGGCCGCCCTATCCGAGCTCACCGCCCGATTGATCCTGCGCCAAAACCTTGCGGCGGACGAAGTGCAGGCCGCCGCCGCCGTCCTGGGTTCTCCCGATGTCCCTGACGAGCCTAAGGCCGCATTCCTCACCGCACTGGCCGACAAGGGGGAAACACCGGGCGAGATTGCCGGGTTCGCCCGGGCCTTCCGGAAGCTGGCCATCAATCCCGGCGTCGAATCCATCGCGCCGCGGGCGATCGACATCGTCGGCACGGGTGGAGACCACGCGGGTGGTTTCAACATTTCGAGCATCGTGGTGCTGGTGCTGGCCAGCGCGGGTGTGCCGGTCATGAAGCACGGCAACCGCGGCATCACCTCCCAATGCGGGAGCGCCGACCTGCTCGCGGGCCTGGGGGTCGAGATCGGGGCCACCCCGGAGAAATCCCGTCGGGCGCTCGAGCAGCTTGGTTTCGCCTTCTTTTTCGCGCCCAACTACCACCCGGCGTTCATGCACGATGGTGTCCACCAGGCCGGCGGGCCCGCGCCCGGCGAGGATGGCCTCGACGGTGGCAAGGTTGGCGGTGACATCACCCCCGCGCAGGTCGGCAAAATCCGAGGTCGGCAGACCGAAGGTCTCGGCGCCCCAGGTGCCGTGGATTTCCCGGAGCCGGCCCACTCCCTGCACCAGATTGGGCGTGGCGGTCGTGAGTTCATCGATCCCCTTCCCCTCCCCCAGGATTCCGTGGACGACCAGGCCGGCGGGCTGGCCCAGTTCATCCAGGGTCAGG
>JANMTJ010000195.1:0-5980 GCA_031390295.1 Oleiharenicola sp. | reverse complement strand
CATCGCGGCGAGACCGGGGACCTGGTCCAGGCGGCCCTGGCGGAATATCGGTCTGATCCGGAAGGCTACAAAGGGAAGAAGGCCGTCTGGGCGGATGCCAAGGAACTCGGGCCGCTGACCAAGCCCGCGCACATCGCGTATTACAAGAATTTGCTTACGGCCATTGAGGCGCTCCTGAAGCGAATGGAGCAGGGCAGGCGTCAGTCCAACAGCCTGCTGGAGCTCGACAATTACCTGATCGCCAGCCTCCGGAATGTGCGCTGAAGGCCGTCGGAAGGGGGTGGCGGCGAACACATTTTCCCGGGAGATCGCGCCGCTGATGCGCACGGATTGCCCCGCGGGCTGAAATTAGAGCTGCAGGCGGCCGGGCGGCCTGTTCTATTCCACGGCCATGAAGCTCAAGGAAGTGATGGCGGAACTGGCCGCGATAGGCAGCGAGTCCATCAAGCGGATCTATCTCAAGCACGGGGCGACGGAGCCCTTTTCCGGCGTGAAGATCGCCGACCTGAAGGTCATCCAGAAGCAGCTGAAGGGCGAGCAGGCGCTCGCGCTGGAACTGTACGCGACCGGCAACGGTGATGCGCAATACCTCGCCGGCATGATTGCCGACGGCACGAGGATGACGCGGACCCAGCTGCAGTCATGGGCGGACAAGGCTGCGTGGCGGATGATTGCGGGCACCATCGTGCCGTGGGTGGCTTCCGAGCATCCCGAAGGTTATGCCCTGGCGCGGGAGTGGATCGATTCGCCCAAGGAGCGCGTGGCGATCGCGGGCTGGAATTCGCTCGGGACGCTGGTGACCGTGCTCCCGGACGAGCGCCTGCCGGTGAAAGAGCTGGGGGCGCTGCTGGACCGCGTGGCGAAGACCATGCCCGCTTCGCCCGACCGCGTGCGCCAGGCGATGAACTGCTTTGTGATCGCGTGCGGCACCTATGTGGCACCGCTGGGCGACAAGGCCATCGTGACCGCCCGGAAGCTCGGCAAGGTCGAGGTGGACGTAGGCGACACCGCCTGCAAGATCCCGGACGCGGAGAGCTACATCCTGAAGTCCCGACGCGGGGCGCCCATTGCACCCAAGCGCAAGACCGTGCGCTGCTAGGAGACCGCAATATACTAGATCCCGATCCCTGCCTTTCAGTTGACCCCTTGTCTTACACTCGGAATGTGGACGGCGTGTACACGGACTGGGATGAGAAATACCGAAAAGGCGATGCGTTCTGGAACAAGGGCGCGCCTTCGCTGCCGCTGAAACAATATCTGGAGCGTCATCCGGTGCGCGGGCGCGCGCTGGTGCCGGGCTGCGGCCATGGTCATGAAGTGGTGCTGGCGGTGGAGCACGGCTTGGATGCAATCGGTCTGGACATCGCGCCGACCGGGGTGGCGGAGGCCCGCGCCCTATATCCACACCTGGCGGAGCGCTTCGTGGTCGGGGATTTGTTCAACCCGGCGGCGGAGATGCGTGGCGCCTTTGACGTGGTGCTGGAGCACACCTGCATGAGCGGCCTGCATCCCTCGCTGCGAGCCGACTACCGGCGTGGCATTGACCTGACCCTGCGGCCCGGGGGCCTGCTGATCGGCGTGTGGTTCATCAATCCGGACCTCGACCCCGGCGAGGAGGGGCCTCCGTTCCCCTTCAGCGTGCCGGACCTGACGGCACTGTTTGCCGCCGGCTACGAAATCGTGGAGGACTATGTGCCGGAGGTGGCCTTTGGCGGGCGCGAGGGCCGGGAACGGGTGCGCGTGCTGCGACGCGCGGTGTGACTGGTCAATTGGGGCAACAGCAGGAAGCTCCGCCGCGGCCTTCGGGTTGCATTGCTGTTCCGGGCCAGCCATCATCCGTGCATGGTTTTCCGTCTGCTGACGATCCTCGGGCTGATGGGCGTGTGGCTCGGGCCGCTGCCGGCCGCCGAAGAGGCGGCAGGGTTCGAAAACCTATGCGCCTCCTGTCATGGCCTCGACGGACGCGCCCGGACGCCGCAGGGCCGCAAGATGAAGGCCCGTGACCTCAAGGAGAGCCGGCTGACGGATGTGGAAATTGAGCGCCAGATCAAGGAGGGATCGCGGAACAAGACCGGTGTTTCCGTGATGCCGCCGGTCGGCCGTGAGCTTACGGACGCCGAGATCCGGGAGTTGGTGCGGGCCGTCAAAGCGTTTCGCCCGCCCCCGCGTCAGCCCTGAGCAGTCCGTAAGACACGTGCCGGCTGCTCGCCGTCATCGAGTCGTGCATCCATGTCAGCGAGATCAAGTCGATCGACGAGGCCCGCGGGCGGCTGCTGCATGCCATGGACGACCTCAACCACACCTACGGCAACGGCAGTGTTTACTTCGGCGGGGCGTTCGGGGTCACCGCCAGCGCCCCGATGCGGATCTCCTACACCTGCATCCCCAAGCCGGAGTTGGAGGAGATTGATCCGACCCGTGGAAGGCGTGTCAGGCCGCTGAAACCCGAGCCGGTGACGCCAGAATATTGCGACACCTGACCACGCCCTCGGGGATTGACTAACGGGTACGAATTTCATCCCTCCAGCCATGGCTGATGCGTCCACGCCGCCGACCAAGACCCCTTGGCACCTTTGGTTGGTGGGAATCCTGTCCCTGCTCTGGAATTCCATGGGCGCGCTGGATTTCACCATGACGCAGACGAACAGCGAGGCTTGGCTGAAGGGCCTGACCCCCGCGCAACTGGAATACATCCATGGCTTTCCTCTCTGGGCGGAGGTCGCCTGGGGCTTTGCCACGTGGGGCAGCTTCCTCGGCTCGCTGTTACTGCTCTTCCGCCGGGGGCTGGCGGTCCAGGTCAATGCCGTGGTGCTGGCCTGCGCGTTGCTGACTTCGCTTTATACGTTCGGACTCAGCGACGGACTGAAGGTCATGGGTGGCGGGGTGGGGCACATCATCTTCAATGCCGTCATTATCCTGATCGCGGTGCTCCTGCTGCTCTACGCCCGGGCCATGCGGAAACGTGGCGTGCTGCGTTGAAATTCAGCCGCTCTCTCAGCATACCAGCAGTTTGATGTAGGTCGGGCTTTATGCCCGACTCGAAGCCGACACATGTCGGGGGTAAACCCCGACCTACAAATACTCCGTACGTTGCTGACATAGGGTTGTCAGGAGCCGGTGGTAGAGTGGTGCGTTCAACCCTCACTCCCCATGAAATCCCAGGATATTGCCGATAAACTCGTCGCCCACTGCCGTCAGGCCAGGTGGGAGGCCGCCCAGCGTGAACTGTTTGCCGACACCGCCGTCAGCCGCGAACCCTTCCCGCCGCCGGTCGGTGACCAGGAAACCAAGGGCCTGGCCGCCATCATTGAAAAGGGCCGGAAGTTCGACGCCCTGATCGAGCAGGTCCACTCGCTCACCGTCTCCGACCCGCTGGTCGCGGCGAATTCCTTCGCCGTCACCATGAGCCTGGACGTGACGATGAAGGGCCAGCCCCGGATGCAGATGGCCGAGCTCTGCGTCTACGAGGTGAAGGACGGCAAGATCGTCTCCGAGCAGTTTCACGTGTGACGCCGCCCGGCTCCGGGTCGGAGGGCGTCGCTCACCGCGAGCTGAAGCGGCTGGCGCTGGAATGGGCGCTGTCGCACCGGCTGGTGCTGGCCGCCACGGAGGTCCGGGTGCCGCGTTCGGGTTACCGGGCGGACGTCGTCGCCGCCACGGCCCGGGTGTTGTCGGCCAATGCCCGCACTGCGGTTTTCGAATGCAAGGCCTCGCGCTCCGATTTCCTGCGGGACAGTGCCCGCGAGACCGGCGCGAAGGAAAACCTCGTCAGGATGAGCGAGCGGTTGATGGCCCTGCGGGCCCTGATCGGTGGTCACCGTCCGGACCTGCGCCAGGGCGAGGAACTTTTCCCCGAGTTCGATGCCGTGGACCTGCGCGGGTTGAAACACCGCACCCACGACCGGCTGGCGCGGGAATTGACCCGCGGCCAGCGCCGGCTGCTGGAGGGTACGAAATTCGCCAAGCTCGCCCGGTGGCGCGCCGCCAGCCTGCTCTACCTCGTGGCCGAGGAGGGAATGTGCGCGCCGCACGAAGTGCCGGACGGCTGGGGCCTGCTGGTGCGCCGCGGGACAGAACTCGAACTCATCGTCAAACCCTGCCTGCGCGATACCACGCCCGCCGAGCGCGTCGCCCTGGTCGAGCGCATCGCGGCGGTGGCGGCGATCCGGGAAAGGCGACAGCCGGCGGAAGAACGACTAATCGGATCGCCCCGATGACGACGCTTGCGCGAGGAAGGCGCGGGCGTGCTCGACGCGGCTGATGCCCGGATCGCTCGCGACAGCGACCGCCACCACTTGCGCGAAGTATTGCCGCGCCTTCACGGCATCCCCGGCCCGTTCCGCCGCATAGCCGGCGCCATAGAGGGTGTTCAGGCGGTTGGGGCTCGCGGCCAGCACGGCCTCGAAGGCTGCCAGGGCCTCCGCCGGCCGGCCCGTCTCGATCAGCATGTCCCCCAGCAGATCGCCGGCGGGCAGCACTTCGCCGGGCGTGACCGCCTCCTTGTCCGTGCTGGCCTCGAGCTCGACGGCCCGGCGCATGAGGACGAGCGCCTCATCGCGGTTGCTTTCGGCGAGTTTGACCCAGGCGCGGGCGGCGAGGAGCTGGGTCTCAGCCTGCGCCGCCCAATAGGAGGCCCGGTTGGCGCCTGCGAGCTCGCGCAGTACATGTTCCAGCTCGATGATTTCCGCCCGGGCGACGTCGAGCTTCCCGCTGCGGGCGGCGCCGACAGCCCGGGCAAAATGCGTGACGGAATCGCAATTGAGGTATTGTCCGCCCCAAGGGAAAGCCGCCGGCTGGCGCAGCGGCAGTTCGGCCGCCTCGGCCCATGCCTGCCGCTCCAAGGCGCACCGCGCCGGGATGGTGGCAAACGCAAACGCGATGGGCGTGGTGGACACGGGGGAATACGGCCCGGTCAGCGCCAGCAACTGGCGGCGGACCGCCTCCGCCTCGCGATACTGGCCGCGCTGCAGATAGGCATACACCATGTAGTCGAGCGCATGGGGATAGTGGCTGTTGAGCGCCCCGGCGCTCTCGGCCAGCTTCCGCGCCGCCGTGGCCGAGCGTAGGTTGTACTCGATGGATTTGTCCCACAGGCCGCGGCGCGTGAAGATGTGTGTCGGCATGTGCAGCGCGTGCGGCACATCCGGGGCAATGCCCGTGTAGGTGTCGCAGACCTCGAGGGCGCGGTCCGCCAGCAGCGGGAAGTCGTAGGCATGGATCTTGTAATGCTGCCCCCCGGGATGGTCCGGGATCACGGCGAGAACCTGCTGCAGCCGGGCGGCGGCCTGCAGCTGGATCCGGTTCGACTTGTCCTTCGTGGCGAAGCGGGCGGGGGCGAGATGATAAAGCGCGCTGAACGCCAGCGCATCCATGTCATCCGGAAATTTCGTGGTGAGCCCGGCCCAGGCCTCATCGAGGATTTTCAGCCCGGCCACGTGGTTGCCCGCCGCGTTCCCGTCGAAATAGCGGGCCAGCGTCTCGAGATACGCCCGTTCGCGCGGGGTGGCGGACGGACAGGCGAGTCCGCGCCGGATGTATTCGGCCCCGGCCGTGCGTTCCGGCTCGGTCGGGGCATCGGGCCAGAGCGGATGAATCAGCGTCATCGCCCGGCCCCAGTAGGCGAGCGCGCAGGCCGGGTCCGCCGTCACAGCCGCCGCGAATTCGCGATCGGCTTCGGGATACATCATGTGGTGGACGAGTTTCACCCCGTTGGTGACGTGCGCCTGTGCCGCGGGCTGGCCGCTGACCGCAAAGTGAATGGTGCCCAGTTTTGCATCGGCTGGATGGTCGGCCAGGCCGGGCGTGGGGGCGCTGAATGCGCCAAGGACGGACACGAGAAGCAGAATTCGGATGGGTGTCATGGGAATATTTCCTGGGGGGACCATATCGGCCCGGGGTGGACGCTGCAGGGGCGTGGTTGCGGATGCAGCAGCCGGGATGAACGGCGCCGGCGTGCGTGATGTCACCGGTGCGCAGGTCG
>JANMTJ010000190.1:0-7732 GCA_031390295.1 Oleiharenicola sp. | reverse complement strand
GTGGCGCCCGCCCGCCAGTCCAGGTAGTCGGGATAGGTGACCGGCATCTGGCTTTCGGGCTGGTCGGTTCGGCTGGAGCCGACAAACAGGATCTTGTTGCCATCCGTGTAGGGGAACGGATGCAGGAGGACGGCGTGGATGACGCTGAAGATCGCGGTGGTGGCACCGATGCCGAGCGCCAGCACCACGGTCACCGTGGCGGTGAAGCCGGGGGTCTTGAACATCTGGCGAAGGGCGAAACGGAGGGTGTTCATGGGGGGAAGGAAGCTGCAGGGCTGATACGGGCGACGTAGTCGGGGATCGTTCTCGTTCTCTTACTCGTTCTCGTGATCTCGGGCTTGGGTTATGGGAGGAGGCTTTTCGGAGGAGAGAACGATTAGGATTACGAGAAGGAGAACGGGGAGGTCGCTTACTCCGTCCGCAGCGCGATGATGGGATCCACCCTGGCGGCGCGGCGGGCGGGGAGGAGGGAGGCGGCGGCGCACGCGACCGTCATGGCCAGCGCGGCGAGGAGGTAAACAACCGGATCGAGGGCGGCGACGTTGTAGAGCAGGGTGTCGAGTCCGCGGCTGGCGGCAGCGGCGAGAAAAACGCCCGCCACCAGGCCGCCGGCGGTCAGGCGCAAACTGTCGCGGAGGACGAGCTGACGGAGATTCTGCGCCGTGGCGCCAAGGGCGGCGCGGATGCCGAATTCCTGCACGCGGCGTTCCACAAAAAACGAGTTTACCGCATAGATGCCGGCGAGCGCGAGGCCCACGGCAAGGACGGCGAAGGCGGCGACCAGCGACGTGACCAGTCGTGACTGCCAGGCGGCGCGGGAATAAATTTCGGTCGGGGCGAGGTGGGCGAAAAGCTGCATGTCCGGGTCAAGCCGGTTGAGCACGCGCTGGTAGTCCCGGCCGTCGGGCCGGCGCTGCCCGGCAGGCGTGGTGCGGACGATGAAGCCCATGCCGAGACCGGGCGGGTTGCCCTGCGAGAGCGTGAGATAAAAGGTGTCGATGGTACGCGGTTGATTGCCGGGGCCGGTAAGGTCGGACACCACCCCCACCACCTCGACCCAGTCGGCGCGCACGGTCTCGATCCGGATGCGACGGCCGAGTGCCGAGGTGCCAGGCCAGTATTTCGCGGCGAGCGACGCGCTGATGACGGCGACGGTCGGACGATTCATGACGTCGTCGGCCGTGAGCAGCCGGCCTTCCATCAGGCGGAAGCCAAGGGCATCAAACGCATCGGGCAGCACAAAGCAGGGCAGCGCGCGCTTGGGCGTGTCGGCCAGTTCGAGGCCGTCCCCTTCCTGCACGAAGCCCTGGTAACCGATCGGTGGCGGGGCAAAGAGAAAGCTGGCGACCCCGACGCTCTGGACACCGGGCAGCGTGGCCACCTCGTCGCGCAGACGCTCGAAGAATTGCACGCGGCGGGCAGGATCGCGGAAAGCGTCCCCGCGCAGCCCGACCCGGAACTGGTCGAATTCCGCGAGCGGCAGTCCGGGGTCAACGCGCCCGAGTTGCTCCTGGCTTCGCAGGAGCAGAGCTGCCGAGATGAGCAGGGCGAGCGCCACGGCGATCTGGCCGGAGGCGAGCCAGCGTGCGGCCCGGGCACCACCGGGCGAGCCGGCCGACCGTCCACCTTCGCGCAACACGGCTTCGAGGTTGAGTCGGTGGGTTTGCAGAAGGGGGATGGCGCTGAAGACGAGGGCGATGAGGAATGAAACTGCGATTACGGCCGTGGCGACGGTGGCGTCGAGATGCGGTGCGGGCAGGGCCTGCAAGGTGATTTGCGTCGCGGTGGGCAGCAAGGCGACGCCGGCGGGCAGCGCGAATGCGGCCAGACCCAGGGCCAGTCCGGCGGAGGGCAGCGCCAGCCAGAGGGATTCGGCGAAGAGCTGCGCGACCAGGTGCCGGCGGGAAGCGCCCAGCGCGAGGCGCAGCGCGAGCTCGCGGCGGCGCTGGATGGAGCGGGCGATGAGGAGGCAGAGGCAGTTGAAGCAGGCCACCACGAGGACGAGGAGCACCGCGACCTGCAGCAGCACCAGCTGCCGGCCGAAATCGCCGAGGAGATTGTCCCGCAGCGGGACGGCAAAGAAACCGCGGTCGGCGTTCTCCCGGGGGAACTCCTCCCGCAAGGTCGTGGCGAGGGCGGTGAGCTCGGCCGTGGCGGCGGCGAGCGAGGCGTCGGGCCGAAGCTCGCCCCAGAAGTGGTGGCGGCGCTGGGTGCGCTCATTGGGAACATAGTCGGTGCGGAGGAGTGCCGCCCATGCCTGGGGATTGTCGTCACCCGTCGGCACGACAAAATCGGCGGGCATCACGCCCACGACGTGATAGGCGGTGTTGTCGAAGCGGATGACACGGCCGATCACGGAGGGGTCCGCGCCGAAGCGTCGCCGCCAAAGCGAGTCGGAGAGTATGACCGTGCGGATGCCGCCGATCTCGGCGTTGGCCGGCGTGATCACGGTGCCGAGCGCCGCCCGGGCACCCATCATCGGAAAGATGTTGGCGGTGACGCGCTGGATGAAGGCTGTCTCGGTGGCCTCGCCGCCGTGGATGGTGGCTGACTCGTTGCGGAAAATACCGGAGCGGGCAAAGACCGTGGTGCGGTCCTGCAGGGCCGTGACATTGCCATAAGAGACACGGGTGAAGTTGTCGCGTCCGCCCTTGAGGGAATACTCGTAGGCCACGAGCAACCGCGAGGTGTCGCCGTAGGGCAACGGACGCAGCAGAAACGAATTGAGGAAAGTGAAGACGAGGACTGCAGCGGCGAGCGCGAGGCCCAGAGTGGCGACGATGGTCAGCGCCAGCAATGGGGTACGGCGGAGCGAACGGAAGCCGTGGGCAAGCTGGGAGTTCATGGTTGGGTGGCGGGTGGGAAAAAATCGTTCTCGTTATCCTTCTCTTACTCGTTCTCAGGAACTTCGGGCTCAGTGTGGACAGGAGGGAGAAGGAGAATGAGTACGAGAAAGAGTATGATTGGATCGCTCACTCCGCACGCAGGGCATCGATCGGATTGACGCGGGAAGCCCGCCGCGAAGGCAGCCACGAGGCGAGCACAGCGGTGGTGAGGAGCAACAGGGTGACGCCGGCAATCATGGCGGCTGAGGTCGAGGCGGGCACCTCCTGGGAGATCGTGGGAGAAATGGCGGCGAGGAGGCGCGCAATACCATAGGCGCCGAGCAGGCCGATCGCCGAGCCGAGCAACGCCAGCCGGATCCCGGAACCGAGGACCAGCCAGACGACGTCGCCTGACTGCGCACCGAGCGCGACCCGGATGCCGATCTCCGGGGTGCGCTGCACCACGGTCCGGGCGATGACGCCGTAAAGACCGATCGCGGCCAGAAAAAGCCCCAGCACGGCGAACACGAGCAGCAGCGTACTGATCATGGTTGAGCTGCTCATGAATTGGCTGATGACCTGCCGGACTGTGCCGAACTGCTGCAGGGGCAGGTCGGAATCCAGTTCCGTGATCACGTGGCGCATCGGCTCGGCCAGTGCTTCCGGGGACCGGGCGCGCACAGTGACGGTGACGTAATTCCAGGTATCCTGGGCCAGCGGCCGCAGGACGAGCGAGCGGGTGGCGGGCGGGAGGAAACTGATGGCAAAGGTGTTGTCCGCCACGACGCCGACAATTTCCACCCAGGCCCGATTGGTCGGGTCGGGACTGCCGATGCGCTTGCCGAGGGGATCTTCGCCGGGGAACAGCGTCTTGGCCATCGACTCATTGATCAGGGCGACCGGCAGGGAGGTCTGCTTGTCGGTGTCATTAAAATTCCGGCCCGAAAGCAGTTTGATCTGCAGGGTGTCGAGATAGGAGGGGCTGACGCCATTGACACCGGCCAGCGGCTCGTGTCCGACCGGGGGTGCGTCGCGTCCGTCCACCACGAAGCTGCGGCTCGTGAGATATTGGAACATCGGGAGCGTCCAGGCGACGCTGACCTGTTCCGCGCCCGGCAGCGCGCCAAGGCGCTCCTGCAGGCGGGTGTAGAAAGCGTACGTCTCGGTGGGGGTCGGGTACTTCGCCTGCGGCACATTGATCACCGCCATGAGGGTCTGCTCCGTATTCCAGCCCACTTCGCGTTGGAGCATCCGCTCGAGGCCATAGATGAAGAACCCGGCTCCGGCCAGCAGCACGAGGGAAAGGGCAAACTGGGCGACGATGAGCGAGCTGCGGAAGCGATTCTGGCTGCGATCGCCCGTCGAGCCGCGCCCGCCGCTTTTCAGCGTCTCGTTGACGTTGACCCGCGACATGATCCACGCGGGCACGATGCCGAAGACCAGCCCGGTGATGACCGACAGCACGAGGGCGAAGAGGAGCACATTCCATTCGAGTTCGACCATGAAGGTCACCATGCGATTCGCCGACATGCGGCTGGAAAGCCAGTCGTTGGACCATACGGCGACGAGGATGCCGGCCACGCCACCGGCCAGGGCCAGGAGCAAGCTCTCCGCGAGCAACGGCCCGAGCAGGCGTCGACGGGTCGCGCCGAGCGCGGCCCGGATGCCAAACTCGCGGGTGCGTGCCACGGCGCGCGCGAACTGGAGGTTGGCGAGATTGGCACAGGCGATGAGCAGGACAAAACCCGCCAACCCCAACAGGAGCAGCGACAGCATCACGGTATTGGGGTTCTGCATCAGTGATTGGAGGGTGACAGCCCGCAGTCCATCCTTGCTCCGGGCCGCGCTGCGCAGGGGAGCCAGGCGGGTCGCGAGGGTGTCCAACCGGGCATTGAGCTGGTCGAGCGAATCGACCGAGCGATACCGGCCGATCAGCTTCAAACCATTGTCTTCGGGGTTGGCCCTTTCGAGGTCAGTCAGCGCGAGGGGGCGGAAAATGTCCCCGGGGCTGCCCCAGACAAAGACCGAGGAGAAGGCGGCCGGCATGACGCCAATGATGGTGGTGGATTCGCCATCAATGCGGA
Source organism: Oleiharenicola sp. (assembly GCA_031390295.1). GTDB lineage: Bacteria > Verrucomicrobiota > Verrucomicrobiia > Opitutales > Opitutaceae > Lacunisphaera. The sequence goes on along the minus strand of JANMTJ010000190.1, from coordinate 2,823 downwards.
CCGCCCGGCCGATGACACCGGGGTCGCCGCCGAATTGGGCCTGCCAGGTGGCGTGGCTGAGAATGGCTACATGGTTGCCCGGGCGATCCTCTTCCGGATTGAAGGTACGGCCCAGTTCCGGCCTCATCCCGAGGACAGAAAAGAGTTCAGCCGCCACGCGCAGTCCGCTGAGATTGACGGCGGGGCGTCCGGTCTGGGCCAGGTTGAAACTCCAATCCCGGTAGGCCGCGAGGTTGCCGAATTCCGCGGTGCCTTCAATCAGTTCCGCATAGTCGGAGGCGGAGTGCCCGGCTTGCTGGTCCTGCGGGGTGGTGCGGTAAATGCGAACGAGGCGATCCTTGTCGGCGTAGGGCAGCGGCCGCAGGATGAGGAGATTCATCAGGCTGAACATCGAGGTGTTCAGACCAATGCCGAGGGCCAGGGTGAGCACGGCGATGCCGGAGAAGCCGGGCGATTTGATGAGCTGACGAAAGGCGAACTTGAGGTCGGAGAGCATGGGGGATGGGAGCGGGGAGTGAGCAGGAGCCGGAAAAAATCGTTCTCGTTATCCTTCTCCTACTCGTTCTCGGATTGAAAAATTCCCAGATTAAACATGGCAGGAGAGAGAAAGAGAATGAGTACGAGAAAGAGAATGAGTGGGTCGGTCATTCCGCGCGGAGGGCCTCGATGGGGGAGACCAGCGTGGCGCGGCGGGAGGGGATGAAGGTCGCGAGCAGGACGACGACGATCATCGTGCCGGCGGCGATGGCCAGAACCCCGGGGTGAATGGAACCGACGCCGAAGAGCAGGGATTGCATGGCGCGGCCGGCCGCCCAGGCGCCCAGCAGGCCGAGGGCAATCCCAGCGAGGAGGAGCTTGGCGCCGAGGGAGAGGAACTGCACGAGCACCTGTTTCGGCAGCGCGCCCAGCGCCATGCGGACGCCGATTTCGCGCCGGCGCTGGCTGACGGCATAGGCCAGCACGCCGTACGTGCCGATGGCGGCGAGGAGCAGGGCGACGACAGCGAAGGCCCCGGCCAGGATCGCGGGGGAGCGGCGGGAGACGAGGCTGGCGTCCACGAGGGTCTCCATCGTCTTGAGCTCGTCCACCGGCAGGGAGGAATCGAGGGCAAGCACGGTCTTTTGCAGCACCGATGACATGGCGGCAGGATCGAGCGGCGTCCGCAGGATGACCGAGAAACTGTTGGACGAGTAATTTTTGTAAGGAAAATAGATCGCGCCCTGCGTTCCCGGGTCGGAGAGGTCGGTCTGTTTCACCGTGCCGACCACGCCGACGATGGTGGCCGCGTCCTTCTCCTCGAAGACGGCCCCGGAGACCAGCCGATGGCCGAGGGCGCTCTGGCCGGGCCAGTAGCGCTGGGCCAGATCGGCATCGACGACACACACGCGTTGTTCGCGGTGGTTGTCGCCCTCCTCGAGGAAACGCCCCTCGATGAGCGGAATACCCAGCGCCTTCCAGTAGTCGCCGGCAGCAAAGGAGGTGAAATGGGCGCGGAGGGGTTCGCCGGGGGCGAGTTGCACGCCCTCGACGACGATGGCGTTGTTGTTGACCCGGCCGGAGAAGGGCAGGCCGGAGGTCAGGCCCGCGGCGGTAACGCCGGGCTGGGCCCGGAGCGCCGTGAACAGGCGCTCCACAAAGGCCAGACGGGGGGCGTCCTCGGGATAACCTTTCCACGGCAGGGAGATCGAACCGGTGAGGACGTGATCGGCCGCGAAGCCCGGCGAGGCGGCGAGGATCTTCTGCAGGCTGACCCCGAGCAGGCCGGCGCCGGAAAGCAGGACGAAGGCGAGGGCGACCTGGGCGATGATGAAGCCGTGGCGCATGCGCTGCGCGGCGCGGGTGACCGTGCCGCTGCGGCTTTCGGAGTGCAGCACCGGCGCGAGGCGGCTGCGCAGATTAAAGACAATGATCGGCAGCGCGAGGCAGACCCCGAGCACGAGCGAACCGATGAGAGAAACAAGCGCGATGCGGCTATCGAACTGAATGGAGGCGCTCAGGGGAAGCTGGTCGGCGCCGAGCCGGGCCATGAGGTCGATGCCAAACGCGCCGGCAATGATGCCGAGCACACCGCCACCCAACGCGAGCAGCACGGTTTCCAGCATGACCTCGCTGACGAGGTGGCGGCGACCGGCGCCGAGGGCCTGGCGGACGGCGAATTCCTTGGCCCGGCCATTGGCGCGGATGAGCAGGAGGTTGACGAGATTCACCGCCCCGATGAGCAGCAGGGCGAGCACGCCGCACTGGAGCAGGAGCAGGATGGGCCGGACCTCGCGCACATGGTCGGCATGCAGGGAGAATACGTTGGTCCGGTAGCCGGCGTTGCGGAGAAGCTCGGCATAGGGATCGTCGGCGATCTGCTGCTGGTTGAACGCGTCAATCTGGGCCTGCGCATCGGCCAGCGTGGCCCCCGGGGCGAGGCGGGCGATGAGCTGGACGTTGTTGGAATGCCGGTTCTTCAGCTCGCGATCCTCCAGATTGGACGCGAGGGGAATATAGAACTGGGCGCGGCTGGAGAGATACTGGAAATTGGGCGGGAGGACGCCGACGATGACGTTGGGCAGCGAATCCACGATCATCTGTTTGCCGATGATGGCGGGGTCGGAGTTGAAGTGATTCCGCCAGTATGCATCGGTGAGGATGATGTTCTGGGCGTTGGCGTAGACCATCTCCTCGTCGGTGAAGGCGCGGCCCAAGGCCATCGGGACACCGAGCGTCGCGAAGAACTCGGGTGACACCCGGTCGCGTTGCACGCGGGTGGGCGAACCGGCGTCACCCACGATGGCGCTGCCGCCCTGGTAAATCGAGGTCGAGGCGAAGGCAGCG
>JANMTJ010000508.1:0-1902 GCA_031390295.1 Oleiharenicola sp. | reverse complement strand
GCCGTGGGCGCCGACCTGACCGAGTTCTTCAAGGGCCGCACCCCTGAGTGGGTCGCGCAGTCGTCGGAAAGATTCTATGTGGGCCTCGGCTTTCCCCCGCTGCCGAAATCATTCTGGGACAAATCCGACCTCTACCCCGTGGCCGCCGGCAGCACCCGCAAGAAGAACACCCACGCCTCCGCCTGGCACCTCGACCTTGAGACCGACCTGCGCTCGCTCCAGAGCATCGAGGCCAACCCGTGGTGGTTTGCGACCAACCACCATGAGTTCGGCCACATCTACTATTTCATGGCCTACACCCGGCCCGAGGTGCCAGTGCTCCTGCGCAATGGTGCCAACCCGGCCTTCCACGAGGGCTTCGGCGAACTCACCGCGCTGGCCGCCTCGCAAGTGCCCTACCTGAAGTCGCTCGGCATTCTGCCCGCCGACTTCAAGGCCGACCCCATCGCCTTTCTGCTCGGCAACGCCCTGAACTCCGGTGGCATTCCTTTCATGTATTGGTCGTCTGGCGTCATGACGCACTGGGAAGCCGACATCTACGCGAAGAATCTCCCCGCCGACCAGTGGAACAAACGCTGGTGGCAATACGTGCGCGACTTCCAAGGCGTCGAGCCGCCGGTCGAGCGCGGTGAGGAGTGGTGCGACGCCGCGACCAAAACGCACGTCAATGACACCCCGGCCTACTATTACAGTTACGCCATCGCGCAGGTGTTCAAATACCAGCTCCACGACTACATCGCCAAAAACATCCTCCACCAGCCCCCGCAGGCCTGCAATTACGCCGGCAACAAGGAGGTCGGCGACTTCCTCCGCAAGATCATGGAGAAGGGCCAGACCGAGGACTGGCGCAAAGTGCTCAAGGAGGCCACCGGCGAAGACTTTAGCACGCGCGCCATGCTGGAATATTACGCCCCGCTCATGACCTGGCTGGTCGAGCAGAACAAGGGCCGCCCCATCGGGTGGGAGTAAACCCTATTAGCCACTCCAATCCAACCCCGGCCACGGCCGGGGGTTTGCTTATACGCCGAGGTAGTACACGTTCTACAGGCCAACCCGCGCTTTACGTTACGCGCCCGGTACCGCATACTAACGCTTCCAATTCCCCATTATGGTCAGCCCGAACAACCCCTCGGCGACCGGCGCGTCAGCGTCGTCTGCCACCACCATTCCCGACGTAGTCATCCGTCTCGCCGGCAATTCCCAGGACGGCATCCAGGCCGTCGGCGGCTTCCTCGCCCGCCTCGCGGGCCGCTCCGACCAGGAGGTCATGACCTACATGACCATCCCGTCCACCATCTCCGGCGGCCCGTCGATCTTCCAGGTCCGCATGGGCTCGGGTGAGATCCTCTCGTCCGGCGATCGCGCCGACGTGCTGGTGGCCTTCTATCAGCACAGCTACGAGAGCCACCGCGCCTCGCTCCGTCCCGGCGGCGTGCTGCTCTACGACAGCGACCACGTCACCCCCAACCCCGATGACAAGGACATCACCGCCGTGGGCGTGCCAATGACCAGCGCGACCGTCGAGGCCGTCGGGGGCTCGACCAAGGAGAAGGGCAAGAACATCTACGTGCTCGGCCTGCTCACCCGCATGTTCGACCTGGATGTCGCCAAGCTCACCCAGCTCATCAAGGAGCGTTTCGGCGGCAAGAACGAGGACATCGTCCGCAACGCCCTGCTCGCGTTCGACGCCGGCTACGCCTTTCCCGCCGAAAATCTGCGCTATCGCCTCGAGAAGTCCGCCCCCCCCGTGGCCGGCGCCCGCCCTCAGGTCACCACCGACGGCAACACCGCCCTCGCCTACGGCCTCATCGCCGCCGGCGTCCGGCACGGCGCCGCCTACCCCATCACCCCGTGGTCCTCCATCATGGAAACCCTCCGCGTCGAGCTGCCGAAATACGGCGG